>JBFGLD010000632.1:0-4426 GCA_041576335.1 Anaerolineae bacterium
GGCCAAGGCCGTGGGCATCAGCGCCCGTAGGTTTTGCAGGACCTCGTGTTGTCGATCGGTAGCCGTCGCAGCGCGTTGGCCATCGACCACCTGAATGCCGCACTGTCCGCAGAATTTGTGGCCGGATGGGACTGCTTGTCCACATATAGGACAGCTGATACCTAAGGCCGTACTACAGTTCAAGCAGATTTGAGCATTATCAGGATTTTGGTAGCCACAGGTCAGACAGTAGTGGACATTATCCAAACCAATCGTTTCGGTCTCACCAGGACTTGGTGCGGCAGATAAATAGGTGGTCATAGAGGCTCCATCGTTTTTGGGCAAAGCCTGTCAGCTTAATGGGCGTGTCAGGCCCTCATTTGCATTTGGTTTAGGATCGCCTGTGTTTGCTGCAAGTCAAGGGCAGCCCCGAGCGCTTTAAAGTGGTCGGCGGCCTGGTTGAGGGCTGTCACGGCTTTGGCCGTCCACGCCTCGGGCTTAGCCTGACCGGTCCGCGCGGCGTTATGATGCATCCGCCCTAATTCTAGCAGGGCCAGGCCGAGGCGATAGGGATCATTCTGCTTACGAGCCAGCTCGACCGAATCTTGCAGGAGCACTTCGGCCCCGTCATACTCACCCAAATAGCTGTGCAAGATACCTAGCACGCGCAGGCATTCGGTCTCTTTTTCCATCAGCCCGAACGAGCGGGCCATATCCAACGCCTGCTGGGCAGATTGGATGCCAGGCTGGAGTTGACCCTTTTCGGCCTCAACCAGGGCCAAAATCCAGCGAGCCTGGACCTGAATTTCGGAACTTTCGATGCTGTCGGCCATACTCAGGGCCGCTTCGGCGTGGCAGGCCGTCTCTTCGAAGCGAGACTGGGTCAGAGCCAGGTGGGCCAAATTAACGTGAGACTGGGCCGTACCCCAGGCGTCGCCAAGGCGTTTCCGAATTGACAGACCGGCCTCCAACTCTTCTTGAGCCCGCTCGTGCTCACCCATGGCCATATGGAGCGTGCCCAAATTGTCGAGGTTACCGGCCTGGTTTTGTAGATCACCGATGATGTTATGTAAGGCATAGGCCTGCTCGTAGTAGTTGGCCGCTTTAGACCATTCGCCTCGCACGTCGTGGAGAATGCCGAGATTGCCATAGGCAATTGCGGTACCCCATAAATAACCAACCCGTTCGTAGAGCTGGAGACTACGCTCGACATAGCTAACCGCTTGATCTAACCGGCCTTGCTGCCAGGCAACACCGCCCAAGGTGTTGTACAGTTTGGCTAACGTCGTCGGATCATCCGGCTTATCTGAGTTTAGATTAGTAATGGCCTCGTGGGCCAAATCGGAGGCCCTGTCTAAATGTCCCTGCCGAAATCGAACCCAGGCCAGGCGATCGACCAGGAATCCCCACAACTTCGGCTCCTGGCGCACCGCCGTCTGGCCCAAAATCTGAAGGCCTGCTTCGAGATAGTTCAGCGCCTGGTCGTAATTGCCCTCACGCTGGCGCAGATCGGCCAGCTGCCGCAAACATTCAACCATGATTGGCCAAAGAATCGCCGACTCCGCCGCCGAACCCCAGCCCCACACATGTTGGAGCGTTTCGGATAAGATTTGGTCGGCCGTGGTAAACTCGCCAACCAATTTGAGAGAGCGGCCCAAGCCGAGCCGAACCCGGAAAAACGCATCGCTGTCGTCAGTAGGTAGGTCGGGCAGCAGGGTCTGGGCCCGACGGTAATGCTTGATGGCCGTTTCATTGGCACAGCGCCGTTCGGCGTTTTCGGCCGCGCCGATCAAATAAGGTATGGCCTTGGCTGCGGTATTACTTTCAGCATAGTGGTGAGCCAGGGCCTCGGTTTGCTCCTCAGGCAGCCACAGCGGGCTGCGTTCGATGGCCTGGGCTGCCCGGCCGTGAATGACCCGCCGGTCTCGTTTGAGCAGAGTACTGTAGACTGTTTCCTGAAGCAAGGCGTGACGGAAGGTGTAGCCCGGTTCTGAACGAAACGGTTCCGGCAGCAGAAACTGGCGGGCTTCCAATTCGGCCAGGCGGCCGGTCAACGTCGCAGCGCTTGTGTCATCAAGTTCTTCCAAAAGTCTAACGGGGAACGTAGATCCCAAGACTGCCGCTTTCTGGAGAACCTGGCGCAAGCCTTCCGGCAGGCGATCGAAGCGAGCCAAGATCAAGCCTTTTACTGTGCCCGGTATGGCTTTGAAGAGCTGGTTGGCCTGCGAAGTTACATGCCACGCGCCGGTTTGCGGGTCGTGCTGCAGGCCTTCTTGGTCGATCAACATCCGAATTATTTCTTCGACGTAAAAAGGATTACCCTCAGCCCGCCGAACAATATGACGCTTGAGGGTGCGGGCTTCCGGCGAAGACTGGCTGATGAGCTGGTCAACCAACAATTGACCTTCGGTCTCAGACAGCGCTCGTAGGGGCAAGTCGACCAGCCGCTCCGGTTCCAGCTCGGCAGCTGCCACCAGGGACCGGATCACCGTGGCGCGCTCGACCTGACGCGAAACCAACAGCAGCAATAGCGGAACATTGGCGCTGGTTTGGATCAGATATTCCAGGAAATTTCTCGAAGCGGGGTCCAGCCAATGCAGGTCTTCGAAAATTAAGACGGTCGGCTTTTGTTTGGCTTCGGCTATAAAGAATTGCCGCAGGGCCGTATGGGTTTGCCGCTGCAGCATATCGGCGTCTAATAGGCGCAAGCGAGCTTCGAGCTCCGAATCGGTGTGTACGAGGCCAAGCACATAGCTCAGGTAGGGCAAAATTTCAACGCCGGGTAGATCCAGTTGCCCCAAGTGGGACGCCAGAGCCTCGCGTTGAACGTCGGCCGGGTCGCTTTCAGAGATTTTTAGGATGTCTCGCACCAGTTCGGCCACGACCCATAATGGAATTGAATGGGCATGGGCCAGACAGCTCCCCTGATAGACGTCAGCGGCGTCGGGGGCTACGCTGCGCCGGAATTCGGCGATGAGCCTGCTTTTGCCCAGCCCGGCGTCGCCGGTGACTAGGGCAATCCAGCGCTGTTGCTGCTGCCGGACGTCTTGAAGGGCTCTTTGTAAGCACGCCAGGTCATCAGCCCGCCCAACCATGGAGACTTGCAGACCGGCCAGGCCGCGTATCCGCCCCGGCTTTTCCAACACGCCCAAGGGTTGAAAAGCCTGAACCGGATCAGGTATTCCCTTTACCTTCACGGGAGGCAGGACCTCGAACTCAAAGAGCGGCTGGGTGCGCTGGTACGTTTCGGCGCTGACCAGCACCGTGCTGGGTTTGGCCGCCGACTCCAGTCGAGCAGCCAGGTTGACCGTGTCGCCGATGACGGTGTATTCCATATGCAAATCGTTGCCGACCTTACCGGCGATCACCGGGCCGGTATTGATGCCGATACGCACCTGGAAATCGAATCCGTAGGTTTTTTTAACGCGTTCGCGCAGAGGCTGAATAATGTTTTGCATTTCTAACCCGGCCCGTACAGCGCGCTCGGGATCGTTTTCGTGGGCCACCGGCGCGCCAAACAAAGCCATGAGACCGTCGCCGGTAAACTTATCAACGGTACCCTCGTATTTGTGCACGACCTGGACCAGTAGAGACATCGCTTCGTCGATAAAAAGGTAGACGTCCTCGCTATCTAAATTGTGAGATGCGGCCGTAAAGTTGGTCACGTCTAAAAAGAGAACCGTTACTTCGCGCCGCTCGCCCGCGGATTTAACGGACGCCGCCCTAATCTTACTGGCCTGGGCCGTGGGCAGACGGCTCCGCAGGGTCTGGGATGCCGGCCCAGGCTGCGGTTGAGCCGGCGGTGCTGAATGGCCGTTTTCCGGCAGGCGCGTGCCGCATTGTCCACAAAACTTGCTTCCGGTTGGCACGGCTTGTCCGCAGCTCGGACAACAGGGTCCAAACTTCGTGGCACAGTTGAGGCAAATTGGTACGTCGTTGGGGTTCTCGTAACCACAGGCGGCACAGTTACGCATTAAACTTGCCGTGTTCAGAGTTGGCTCGGCTGTCATTGAACTGATCATAAGCTCCATATCCTGAAAACATTAAATAGTCGTCTAAACCCGCGCTGCTCCTTTGCGCAGGCTTATTATCGCATAAAGCGAACCTAGAAGATATGGGGAATTACCCTACCTTCTTGTAGAAAAAGACCCCATTTCCGGGGTCGTGTTGGTTTTTCCACCCGCAAAAATGCTCGCCCAATTTCTGGGGTCTGGGTTTTTCTTATCTAATGATCAGTGGCAGGTAGATTCGTTTTCTGGCCGTCGGCGGTTCAGTCTGATTATCATCAACCCAGATAGGGCTGGAGAGGTCGCTTCCGGAGACATTCCCACCCCAGGACTTACCGCCACCCCAGGACTTACCGCCACCCCAGGACTTACCGCCGCCCCAGGACTTACCGCCGCCCCAGGACTTACCGCCGCCCCAGGACTTACCGCCGCCCCAGGAC
>JBFGLD010000633.1:0-4424 GCA_041576335.1 Anaerolineae bacterium
CCCCAACCTGACCTACACCCCCGATCTCGACTTTAACGGCTTCGACAACTTCATCTTTTCCGTCGACGACGGCAATGGCGGAACCGACACGGGGACCATCTCTCTCATGATCCAGGCCATCAACGACCCGCCCATCGCCGATGATCAAGCCATCATCACCGATCAAAATACGCCCACCGCCTTGACCCTCACCGGCAGTGATGTTGACGGTGACGCCTTAACCTTTAATGTGGTAACCCCACCGACCAACGGCATCTTATCCGGGACCCCGCCAGAGTTGACCTACACCCCCAGTTCAGACTACACCGGCCCCGACTCCTTTACCTTTGTCTCAAATGACGGTACCGTCGATAGTGAATTGGCGACCGTATCCATTACCGTCAATCCTGTTGCAGCCGGACCCGCTTTAGAAACGGGAATCGTCCAGGGTATAACAAACACGGACTGGACCACCGTCTCTCTGGCTCGAAGTTACGACTCTATGGTTGTCGTGGCCTCGCCCAACTATGACGCTACTTCAGTTCCGCTCGTCACGCGCATCCGCAACGCCGCCGGTAATAGCTTTGAACTTCGCATTGATCGGGCGGATGGCTCTACTGCCGGCATTAGTGGTATTGACGTCCATTATCTGGTTATCGAAGAGGCGGTCTACACCCAAGCCGCCGACGGCGTCACTATGGAAGCTGTCAAATTTGTTTCAACGGTTACAGATCGGCGCGGATCCTGGGTCGGCGAGAGCCGTACATATAGTAACACCTACGCCAATCCGGTCGTGGTCGGTCAGGTTATGACTTACAACGACCCCGGATTTTCCGTATTCTGGAGTCGAGGCAACTCCCGTTCAGCACCACCCTCAAGCAGCCAACTATGGGTGGGTAAGACTGTAGCTGAGGATACCGACCAGACTCGGTTAGACGAAACCATTGGCTACCTCGTCATTGAGGCCGGCAACGGTACCATCGGCTCAAGGAGTTATGTTGCAGCCTTAGGCGGCGACACGGTTCGTGGGGTTACCAACAATCCGCCGTATAGCTATGCATTCAGTGGTTTATCGAATCCTTCCACTGCTGTTATTTCCCAGGCCGCAATGGATGGTACAAACGGCGGCTGGGCGCTGCTTTACGGACCCAATCCGGTTAGCGCGGGAACGTTGAATGTGGCGGTCGATGAGGATCAGATCCGCGATATCGAACGTAGTCATACCTCGGAACAGGTGAGCTATATCGTCTTTGAACCATAGCTAGCTAACCTACCGACCAGAGCGAGCGACTGAATCTAGAATCTATACCGGCAAGCCGACCTTATCCTGGTGGAAGATGTACCGCTCGTCCCTCTAATTTATATTCGGGAAAATTTGCTGGTGAAGCCGTGGGTCAGCAAGTTTCCCGTGTCGCCCATTAAGTTTTGGTTTCCCAAGGACATCATCATCGAGGCACACTAGCTGGCATCTTTTATTAACAGCCTCCACTGAGGACGCACTAACATAGATCTGGAAAACTTGCACTGCCTTGCAGAATCCACACAATCTGCCTATTTCCTTAGAGTAGGTTCTTCTCCGTTTGTGGTCTTGACCCCATTTGTGAAAAAGATCATTCTAAACCCTGCCCATCCGCTTTTTGTGGTATAATTACGGCAAGTCCACTGCCACCCGCCCCATGATGGAGGAATGTCTCATGAAAAAGATTTTAGTCCAACTAGATAGTGATGAATACCCCAGTTTATTCGACCGTATTGTGGCCTATGATGCCGGAGCTGACGAGGTGTTAAGCTATGGCCGGGTGACAACGGAGAATATTCGCGGGTTGATTCAAGACGCCTTTTTTACGCGTGGCGTCTCCGATTTGAAAAATACCGCCGTTTGGATTGGTGGCTCAGATGTTGCCCAGGGCGAGCGTCTCTTGGCGGAGGCCCAACAAGCCTTTTTTGGCCCCTTTAAGGTGTCGCTAATGCTCGACTCAAATGGCTGCAATACGACTGCGGCTGCGGCAGTCGTTAAGCTAGCGGAGCAAGTCGGGCTGAGTGGGCGGCAAGCCGTGATCATCGGCACCGGACCAGTCGGTACACGCGCGGCGATCCTACTGGCCAGCCAGGGCAGCCACGTGATCCTGACCCCCATTCCGGCCAAGTTGTTAGGGGATCGCTACAATCCGGATCTGGCTCAAGAAAGCCTGGCAGCTGCCCGCCATATGGCTCACGTCTTTGCCGGTGGACGGGAGTCGCTGTCGGATGAGGGTATGCGCCATGCCAGCGCGGCCATTGCCGCCGCCAGGGTTGGCGATCTACAAGTAGTCGAGATAGCTGATCTCGACGCCCTGACGCATTATCTGGAAGGTGCTGAGATTGTCATAACAGCCGGGCCGGCTGGTCTACAAATCTTACCCCATAGGCTCTGGGCCAATCATCCTTCGCTGCAATTCCTGCTTGACTTTAACCTGACCGAACCACCGGGGATCGAGGGAATTAATCCGTCTGATGACTTCAAACAACGTGAAGGTAAGCGCGTGTTGGGGCCGCTGGCGATTGGTACCCCCAAAATGAACGTTCATAAAGCTTGTATTGCTCAGCTGTTTGAGCGCAATGACTTGGTGCTAGATGCCATAAGTGTCTATCAGGTAGCCAAACAACTTGTCAAAAACCAGGAAAGTAAGGACTGAGACAGTGAGTTGAATTATCCGCAGGGTGAGGGGACAGGACCAGGCCATAATCGTTACCCCACTTAGCCATCATTTGTTGATCCCCGTCTTGGTCACGCCTAATATCAGTTTAGAACCGGTGGCCGGTGGCTTTAACCAACCCACAGACATCGCTCATGCTGGCGATGACCGACTTTTTGTCGCTGAGCGCGCCGGCTATGTTCGCATTATTCAGGCAGACGGCACAAAATTGCCAGCCCCTTTCTTAGATATCACGGCTCGGGTCGATACTTTAAGCGACCCCAATTTCGGCTTATTAGGCCTGACCTTTCACCCAGATCATGCCAATAATGGCTATTTCTATGTCAATTACACCGACAATAGTACGGATACCGTTATTTCCCGCTTTAAGGTTAGCAGTGATTCAAATGTCGCCGCTGTTCGCAAAGGCGCCGGCTCCAAAGGTGGGCTTGTCCTGCGTAACGCAGATGACCCGACCCACGTCACAATCCTGCTTGAATGGGACAGCCTAGCCAACGGACGCCAACTTGAGCAAGCTGACCTAAATCAGGCAATTGTCTAGACTGTTTTCTTTAAACTAAATGATGGCAGCCAAGTCATTTCAATTGCTAATCATAATAATAGGAGCGTATCAATGAACTCACGAACCATCATTTCCCCTGCAGATCAGAAAGTAACGTTTGTTGAGCTCTTCTTCGACCTGGTGTTCGTATTTTCGGTGACGCAGGTTGTCGGTTTCCTTCACGATGGAATTAATTGGATTGCCGTGGGTCAGGTAATCCTTGTATTCTGGTTGGTGTGGTGGGCCTGGACCCAGTTCACATGGACCTTAAACGCGGCTGACACGACAAATCATTGGGTTGCACTTGGGACTTTGGCAGCGACCGCCGTCGCTTTCTTCATGGCTGTAGCGCTCCCAGATGCCTTTCACGATCGGTCGTTATGGTTCGCAGTTACCTACATTCTGGTGCGAGCGATCGGACTTACGCTCGTCGGCTGGGTGGTCTCCGCGGATCCCTCGCAGCGGGCCACTATCCGAACCTTTGCCGTCATTTCTGCCGGCGGGCTCATAGCTGTTCTAATAGGTGGATTCACAGGAGGTACGCTACAGTACTGGTTCTGGGGGCTGGCCATTGTGCTGGATGTCGTCGCCGCAGCTGCTGGTGCACAGAGGGAGGGGTTGAAACTGCATCCCGAACATTTCGCGGAGCGCCACGGCCTCTTTGTTATCATCGCCCTGGGTGAAACCCTGATTGTTGCTGCTGGTCAGGTAACCAACGCACTGTGGACGAGCGACTTGATCACCGTTGCGGTTCTAGCAGTTGTCATCACCTGTGGCCTCTGGTGGAGCTACTTCCCACGGGCCAAACCCGTACTCGATCGGGCGTTGGAGTCAAGCGCTGGCGCCGGGCGATCG
Organism: Anaerolineae bacterium; assembly: GCA_041576335.1. Lineage (GTDB taxonomy): Bacteria > Chloroflexota > Anaerolineae > 4572-78 > J111 > JANQQF01. The sequence goes on from JBFGLD010000633.1 coordinate 4,072, forward strand.
ACGATGGCCAGAGATGTCTTCAGCTTAGCTCACTTTCCAATGTTATGCGGCGTAATCGCCTACGCTGTGGCGATCGAGGAAGCCGTGGCACATCCCGACGAACCGCTTCCCTTTGTGGGCCGGCTCGCTCTGGCGGTTGGTCTGGTGCTCTTCATCGGTGGTATGTCAGCGGCCATATGGCGGGCAACCCACCGCCTTCTTCTATCTCGTATCATTCTGACCGCTGTGACGGTAATCACGATTATCGTGGTGACTGGAGTCTCCCCACTAATCACCCTCGCAATCGCCTGCGTCGGTATTGTAGTAATCGTGGCCCTGGAGCAACAGGCGAGTAGCCTACTGCTAGAGATCGG
>JBFGLD010000634.1:0-4423 GCA_041576335.1 Anaerolineae bacterium
CAAGTTGTACAGCCCCTCATACCGACCGTTGAGATAGAGATTTACAAATAGACCGTGCGCGCCAATACCCGACATCGCAGCCTGCGAGGTTCGCAGCCACTCGTTGTGGGTAACGGCGCCGTCGGCTGCGCTGTCGTTTCTAACGGCCCGGAGCACAAGCGTGTCAAATGTCTCGACCGGGGAGTCGGGAAATAAGGGATACTCCAGCTTGGTTGAACCATATTGGCCCCGAAAGTAAAGTCGATAGGAGTGCCTGGCCACTGACGCTGAGTTTTGGCCGTACAATCTAATCCCGGCGTCAATCTGAGTTCCTGGCTCATCGCGATCGGGATAAATATATTCAACAGATACAGCATGCTCCGAGTCTTTGCCGCGCTTGTCTAGTTCAGCTTTCAGCTCGGCCAGCTTTTGGTCATCCATCACTAGTGAGACGGCCGGGATTGAGGTCAGACCCGCTTTGAGCGCATCCTTATCGACAATTTGCGGCGGCCTTTTACCACCGGCGGCGGAAAAAATTTTGTTACCGCTCAGGAAATCGGGTAATTTGGAGTCACTTAGCGCGAACTGGGTCAAAACATCATCCGGAAAAATGTACGTCTGCGTGGTCACCGCTGAAGACAGATAGCCGGACTTAAACGCGGCTGCCCGCAGCAACGTTGTGACCCGGACGGCGATTGGCCCGCTATACACCGTCCCGTTGCGCTCTGTCGGTTCACTGCCGTCGATTGTATAGCGGATGGTGGCTTCGGGGGTGTCGCTGGTCAACTCGACCGTAAAGGGAGCTTCATAAAATCCTCGCTCCACGCTGAACGAAACCGAGGCGACCGAGCCTGTCGAGGCAAACGTTTCTTCATTTGGCTCACCAGGTGTAGGCGCGGTCAAATAGCCGAAAGCTAAATCATGCCCGTAGCGGCCATAGGACACATCCCTGAATTGCTCAGGATAGTGGGGGGACATGCTGTCCATGAATTTGCCCTCGAGAATATTGTGCAGGGCCAGAAAGTCACCTGATTTATTGAGTTTGAAATTTGTGTGCAAGGCTGTGCCAGGTTCGATTGAGCTGCGGTTTTTGCCCGAGGCAAATACCACCAGGTACTCGTGGCTGCCCAGAGTCATGTCCGGGAAAGGCCATTTTTGAGGCTGGTTGGGGTCGTCGGTCAGCGCCCAGCCGGCCAGATTGAGGGCCGAGTTGCCCCGGTTATAGATTTCGATCCAGTCCGAATAATCTTCGTCTTCGTCGGTCAGGCTGGTGCCGTTGGCTGCCATAAACTCATTGATGACCAGGTCACTGGAGGGTTTGTCAACGGATGTTGCCGAAATAAACCGTCCACTGAGCAAAAAACAGGACAATAAGATGATCCAGTAATATTTTTTTTGAGAATTTAGCCTGGTCATTTTTAACCTACAATCATTTCGTTCGGTGCGATCTTATCCGGATTAGGAAGTGCATCCCAGATTTTAGGAAACTGGGACAAACCAGGGAGATTCGGGAGATACCCTTGCGAAGCATCCAGCTTGGCTGGGCAAACGTCCCCGTGCTTTCCCAAATTTTGAGACGCACCCGTGATCAGGATATCTATTTACATTCAGTAAATGTTTGGTATCTCAAAATGTCGAGGTGGTGCAAGACCACCTCTTCCCGAACATCCACAAAGTGTAAAGCCCTGGCAATGTTTTGATCAAAAATTTGAAGGCCGGGCAAATCCGGGGCCCAGCGTTCAGTTTCCAGCTGAATAAAGGGCCGGACAATGACCGCTTGCCGGTTAATTTCCGCTTTGACTCGTTCTTGGGACAGCTGACCGACTTCAGATTGGGGTTTGCCGTAACTGTTCTCGACACCCAGATACTCCCGGGCTCGCCGTACAAATTGATGCTTAAAGCCACAGTTACCGATGAACGGCTTCTCCAGAATGCGGGTGATGCTATCGTGCGGACTGTGCACCCGGACAATTGTGTTGAGATCTGTCCGACCACCCTCGCCGCTGCCGAAACTGTCCTCCGTATCCCAAATCATCATGCGCCACTGAATCTCAGGCGCTAAACCGCGCTCATCCCAACGCCGGTAGACAACCCAGTTTGAGCTGGGCCAGTCGGTGTTTTGCACGTAAGCCTGCAGAAACATATAGGAAAAAACGTTCTCCATATTAACCCGCCATTCCAGTTCCCCAAGGTTTTCCGGAATGGTGAAATCGGCGCTGCCGACCCAGTTTTGATTTTCCAGCCAACTGCCATAACCACCGTCTCTGACCTCTTCACGGTTATACCAGACGCCTTCTTCCCAGCCACTCTCCTTAACGATGACATCCCACTCGGCATTTTTGTCAGAATAGGATCTGAGCATTTGAAGATCTATATGTTCAGTAAGGTTATAGAGGCCCCAGAACTGGCCATTCAGATACAATAGCACCCAGCGACCGTGGGCAACCGGCTGGCCCATATCCCGGTGTAAATTGCGCACCACTTGGTCGCCGATATATTTGGCCTCGAGGTGGCGGTCGGCTCGTTCCGGAATGCCGCGATGCAAAAATGAGTCTTGAAAACCGGCCCGGAGCACCAGTTTGTCGAACTTGGTGACCGAACTGTCTTCAAAAAGCGGATATTCGAGATTGCCCGGGCCGCCATATTCTTTCCGGAAGTAGAGCCGGTATGATTTTTTTGCACTGAACAAGCGGGAGAAATTTCCGTGGATCCTGATGCCGGCGGGGACGTTGAATTGAAGGTGCCCGCCGGGAGCGAAGTACTCCAGGTTGATCGGGCGCTCCCATTCTTTGCCCCGCTCTTTAGGGTACGTGTGTAGCGTATCCAGGTCGATCCAGTCAGCCACAACAGAGATGACGGGAATGGTCTGGTCATAGGGGGCGACGATGTACGACCTCGTGTAGACGTCACCTATCGGATTGCCATCATTTCCAAACGCCTGAGCGCGAATGACCGTTGACTCATTGATGGGGATAGCTCCCGTGTAGGGCGTGCTGTTGGCGTTGGGTACACTCCCGTTGGTTGTAAAGCGGATGGTACCCCCAGCCTTTTTAGTTAAAGCCAAGCGGATCGGTCGGTTGGTTACGACCGATTCTTGGGAGAAGCCAACTGTTTGGAGTAAAGCATCTCCTTTGGCCAAGGCAGGACTTACCTCTGGTCCAAAGCCAGCCCCTCCAACAATAACGGCTAAAATAAGCCATAATGCGAATTTCCAAATCTTGCTTTGAGCGATCATTTTTTCCCCTGTTTTCACAAAGCTTGCCTGAAAATTAAACGCTGTGCCTCGTTTAACTCTTCCTTTTAACATAATTCTCAAAAGCGAGTTTTTTGACTGGATAATCCAGTATAGCTGCTGATTGTTCGGAATCTGTCTCCATAACGGTTCGATACCTGGCTTACTTTGGCATATTAGCTAAGGCGTGATAAGCGGGCGTATTAAGGATGCCAAAATTGGCCAGCTCGGTACCGGCGGCGGTTACCCCGTAATCCAGGTTCCACAGAAACATGGGTCCAGCCCAGCCCCAGTTCTTACCCAGCTGGTAAGCTTCGACGATCCACTGGGCTTGTTCCTCCGGCGTGTTGTCGCGAGCGTATTCGTAGCCTGGTTGAGGATTTCCGGAAACTGCCCAGCCGAATTCCGTCGGTATAATCGCTTTGTTGCCATCGCCGTTGGCCAGCATCACTTCGCGGTAACCCTCCATGGTGCCCCGAAAGCACCAGCTGTGATGTCGATTATCGAACGGCCCCCGAAAGTTAATGGCGGTCGGGTCTTGAACAGCGCGCCAGTCGCCCATAGCCGGACAGTTGTAGCCGCTGGGGTGTGCGCCCAGCGCATCGAAAAAGCCTTTTGCGCCGCTGGCATACATCTGGTTTAGATAATCGATATCGTCTACCGCTGCGTCACCAACATTGCCGGCCGGCGTTAACGCCCCGCTAACGACGATTATTTCCGGGTTGACCGCCTTAATAGCCTGATATGACAGCTGCAAAAGTTGAACGTAATTGGCGGCGTTGATCCGTCCCATGCCACCGGCTTCGTACCAGAGATTCTGCTCGTTCCAGACCTCAAGGGCCTGGACTCTGCCTCGATAGCGATCAGCCACAATTGCCACAAATTGGGCATATTTACCGGGGTCCTGTGGTGGTCCTTCCGCACTCTTGTCGTCGTCGAACGGACGGGCCCAATCAGGGGCTTTAGGAATGCTTAGGAGGATCTGGATCCCATTGGCATGGTAGGCGTCTACGATTTGGTCCCACATTGCCCAGGCGTAATCGCTGGGGGCTGACTCGACATCTTTCCAAGGCATCTGAAATTTTACCCAATTAAAGCCTAGCGTCTTGATGTGGCCGATATTGGCGGCAATATCTCCCCGCGGGTCAGCCTGAATACCAAAACCAAACGGCACGTTGACCGGCGCGACGGCCGGAGGCAGTGGCCTGGCCG
>JBFGLD010000635.1:0-4421 GCA_041576335.1 Anaerolineae bacterium
AATCTCGAAGTTGGTTCCGGGTCGCACGGTCAGCAAACGGCTGAGATCGTGGTTAGAATGGAACAGGTAGTGCTTCAAGAGCAGCCGGACTTGGTCATCGTCCGCGGCGATACCAATTCGACCTTAGCCGGTGCACTGGTCGCCAGTAAATTGCACATTCCCACAGCCCATATTGAGGCCGGTGAGCGCAGCTACGACCGGCATATGCCCGAAGAGATCAACCGGCTGGTGTCGGATTGTCTGGCCGACATCCATTTCTGTGTCAGTCGGGCCGCAATTCAGCGCTTGGCTGCTGAAGGCATCAATCACAGTGTCCATTGGGTGGGCGATGTAATGCTGGATGCGATGCTGCAAAATCGGTCTATTGCCCGGCGCAACTCTAATACTTTGGAGAGACTGGCTTTGCAGCCAGGTAATTATGCCTTAGTGACGATCCACCGGGCGGCAAATACGGATGATCCGGTCAGGCTGCAAAAAATTGTCGAGGCATTGAACAACGTGACCGAGACCATTGTCTTTCCCGCTCATCCCCGTACGCGTAAAGCCCTGGCTCATTTGGACTCGGCGCTGGCCGCGCACGTTCGGCTAATAGACCCGGTAGGCTATTTCGATATGGTGACCCTGGAAGATAATGCCCGGCTTATAGCCACCGACTCGGGCGGGGTTCAGCGCGAAGCCTATTTTTTGAACGTGCCCTGTCTCACACTACGCGACGAAACCGAATGGACCGAAACGGTTGAAGTTGGCTGGAACAAATTGGTCGGGGCCGACCAATCTCAGATACTCGAGGCTTGGTTTAGTTTCGACCCGCCTGCCGCGCAGCCTCCAATTTTCGGCGACGGTACGGCCGGCAAGCAGATCGCCGAAATCTTGACCGGCGAAACAGTGACCTTTGGCGCATTGCACAAACGTCAAAATGGAACTAATAATAAGATATCATCAATAAAGATGGGGGTAAGTCTATGAACGTCGGAATTATCGGTGGGGGGATTATGGGCATTAGCCTCGGATATTTCCTCTCCCGACACGGCATTAAAGTTGAAATTTACGAGGCTTCGCCCGTTTTAGGTGGTTTGGCCGGCCCCATGGTGCTGGAGGACGGCACTCCCGTCGACCGCTTCTACCATGCGATTCTCTCAAGCGATAGTCATTTACGTGGGCTTTGCACCAAATTGGGGATCGCCCATCAGTTTCGCTCCCACGAGACTAAAATGGGCTTTTATTACGAAGGCAATATCCACTCTATGAACAACGTGGTTGAGTTCTTGCGTTTCCCGCCCCTGGGCTGGATCGACCGCTTTCGTCTGGGGGTAACCGTCCTATACGCCCAATTCATCCGCGACTGGCACAAACTGGAAGGGATCCCCGTCGAAACCTGGCTGCGGCGCTTAAGCGGCAATCGAACCTATGAGAACATCTGGCGGCCCATGCTAAAGGCCAAATTTGACGGCAGCTTCGACGATACGCCGGCCACCTATATGTGGTCCCGCCTCGTACGGGTAAAATCAACCCGAGACGGCGCCAGTCAAAAAGAAGAGGCCGGACATCTAATCGGCGGCTATATCACCTTGATCAAAGCTATGGCCGAACAGATCGAAGCCTCAGGCGGGAAGATTTACTTAAACCGCCCGGTGCAGGAGATTGTCATTGAGCAGGGTAAAGCCCGAGGCATTCGACTGGGAGATGAAGTGCGGCCATTCCAGGCCGTTGTGGCTACCTTACAGGCGCCCGTCTTCCGCCGGCTGATCCCCAACGCTGCCCAAGAATACCTTGATTTTCTGGATCAGACCGGATACATGGGTATCGTCTGCCCGCTTATGGTTCTGGATCGCCCGTTGACCGGTTATTGGACGATCAACATTACCGACGACAGCATTCCGTTTACAGGTGTCATCGAGACGACGACCTATATTGATCCAAAATACGTCGGCGGTCATCATTTAGTATACCTGCCCAAATACACGGCCCCGGGTAGTGAGTGGCAAAAGAAGTCAGATGCAGAGATCAAATCGATCTGGCTCGACAACCTGGAGCGCATGTTCCCTGAATTTGACCGGAGCTCGGTGCGTTACTTCTTAGTTCATCGCGAGCGGCTGGTCGAACCATTGCATGGGCTAAACTCAAGCCATCTCATCCCCGAGGTGAAGACACCGGTCGAGAATTTGTACCTGGCTACCACCGCCCAAATTTATCCGGCCTTAACCAACGGCGAGTCGGTCAGCCGCCACGCCAGCGAGGCCGCCCAGATTATTCAAACCGACGGTTTAACCACGGAGCCTGTGCCGGCCAAGCCAATCGAAAGAGCCCTGGCCGCCGACAAGGTCTATCCCTAAACCCAAATATCAACAGGAGCGAATGAGCTTGCAACGGGAAGCAAATCTTTTAACAAAACCAGGTATTAATCGTGTCCAAATACAGCAGCGCGCCGCTGCGCTGCCACAAACTCTGCTGGCGGTTGTGGCCATCAGTGCCGTGTTATTTCTGGCTCTATTTAACCTGACCAATTACCCGACTCCCTGGTTTGATGAAGGATCTCACCTGCACGTACCCAAGACGTTGGTTCGCTTTGGGGTATATGCCGACTATAGCAGCGAAGGCTTTCGCCACTATGGACCTACCATTGGCGTTGGCCCCACGGTCATGCTGCCTATTGCCGCAGCTTTCAAGCTGTTTGGGACCGGCTTGCTCCAGGCACGATGGGTCATGGTGCTCTATCTACTGGCTACGGTGGCCATGTTCTACCGCCTGGCCTATCGACTTCAGGGTAAGTGGCTGGCATGGGTCGCGACGACACTGTTAATTGTTACTCCCGGCGTCGCCTTCTTGGAGTACGGACGCCAGGCCCTGGGTGAGGTGCCCGGCCTCTTTTTCGTAGTGGCCGGACTAAGCGTCTGGTTTGCCCCCTGGCCGCAGAGAAACTGGCGGCAACTGCTGCTGGTTGGCCTGCTGCTGGGGTTGGCCATGGTCACCAAACACCAGTACCTACTGCTTTTGGCCCCGACTATCGGATTCGCCTGGCTGGCGAACCTGGTCTATTATCGGATCGCACCGCAGCGCACATTTATTGTGCCCGGAGTCGTGGCCGCGGCCTGCTTTATCTTATGGCAAGCTTACCTGATCGTAAATTTGGGCCCGGCTACAGCTAAGGAAAATTTGGCTATGTTCCGCGAATTCACCTCGGGCGCGGCACTTGTTTTTTCGCCCGACCTCATGCGCCGCGCTGTTGGCGAGTTATTAAGTCTCAAAGTTTATATGGGCGCATTGCCGCTGGTCTTGGCCTATGGCTTTTTTCTGGCCCTAGGCCGGCAGCAGAACGGTCAACGCTGGGGTCTGCTATGGATCCTACTGATAGTTAATCTGGTGTGGTATGTGAATGCCTCTATCGGCTGGCTGCGCTACGCTTTCCCCGGCTTGGCCATCGCCGCTCTGATCGTCGCTCGTTTCTTCTACGATGTGATCCATGGCTTATCGCCGCGTCGCACCAACTTATGGCCGGCACTGCGCTGGGTTATGCTGGCCTGGTTGGCCGTTATGATTATTCTTTCTCTAGGCCGTACAGTCAGGGAGATTTTCTTTCCAACTTATAATGCTCCCCGCGCTATGGCTGCCTATTTAGACGAAAACGTCCCGTATGACGCCCTGATCGAAACGTGGGAGCCGGAAATGGGGTTTCTGACAGACCACACATACCATTTCCCCCCTCCCCTCTTACTCAACGATGCGGTCGGCTACAAATGGCTGGATGGCAAATCTCCGGCCCACGAATACGACTTTGTTCAGGCCGAACGGCCCGAATATGTACTGGTTGGCGAATTTTCCCGTTGGGTCCAACTCTATCCTGCCGATTTTCTGGCCCAGCATTATGAAATTGTGACCAGTATTGGGGCCTATGAGTTATATACAAGAAATTCTGAGTAGTGTCTGTTTCTACTAGCGGTGAGGACAATTCTTGATGAACAACCTCATTTATAAACGCATCTTAACCATACTAATGCTTCTGTCAGTCGTCATTTTCAGCGCCGGCCTGGCCGGTATAGCCTTGGCATATACGAGCGCGATGCCCAAGACGTTGGATCGGAACCTGGAGCCGGTAATCATTAAAGCAATCAATGTGATTGCCTTAAACAACACGCCGCCTAACCAACTGTTTTTATATGCGTATAATGGCAGCGCCCTGGTTCAGATCCCCATCCAGGTTGACGAGAAAACGATTGCTGACAAATTTGCTGTCACCGGAGACGGCCTGTTTAATAATAAGGATGAAATCGCTTTTATGGCTAAGGATCTGGGCGATAAAGCGCCCAACCCGGCTGCTCTGTTAGCAACTAAGCCAATAAGCAATGCCTGGTACGAAATTGAGGTGGTCGATCCAACAGCCCCAACCAAAAAGGGTTGGGCCTACCTGGTACGCTCCGGCACCT
>JBFGLD010000636.1:0-4420 GCA_041576335.1 Anaerolineae bacterium
AAAAAGCGATGGATGCCGGGATTGTCGTCGTTACCCACGAGGCTTCAAATCAGGTCAATATGGATTACGATATCGAAGCCTTCGACAACATGGCTTTTGGGGCCGGTCTGATGGATCGCCTGGCCGCCGAAATGGGCGAAGAGGGTGAGTACGCCGTGTTTGTGGGCAGCCTCGGCTCCAAAACCCACAACGAGTGGGTGGACGGTGGCATTAACCGCCAGCAAGAAGCCTATCCCAACATGACGATGGTTGGCGACAAGAACGAAAGCTTCGATGACGCCGAGGTTGCCTACCAGAAAGCTAAGGAAGTTCTGGCCGCTTATCCTAACATCAAAGGCTTCCAAGGCAGCGCCTCTACCGACGTAGCAGGTATTGGCCGCGCCATTGAAGAAGCCGGCCTGCAGGATGAAGTGGCGGTGGTTGGCACCAGCCTGCCCTCCATTGCCGGTGATTTGCTTTTCAGTGGCGCAATTGATGCCATTGGTTTCTGGGACCCGGCGGTGGCCGGCGCGGCCTGCAACCAGATGGCGTTGATGAAAATTAAGGGCGAAACGGTCGGCGTAGATGCAGACCTGGGTATTAATGGTTATAACAAGCTGATTGGCGAAGGCAACGTCCTCTTCGGCGATGCCGCAGTTTACGTAGACGACACAAACGCCGAGGATTATCCGTTTTAAGCGCGTTTAACTTCGTGAATTTCTCTCCCCAGAAGAGAAATCTTCTGGGGAGAGGTCTTTTTCGTAAATATGTTTCAGTTTCACTCATAAATTATCATCATCTTCTATGACTAACGAATTCTTACGCCTTACAGAGATTTCCAAATCTTTTGCCGGTGTCCGCGCACTGCGGAATGTTGACCTTACCATCGAACGTGGCCGGATTCATTGTCTGGTTGGAGAAAATGGCAGCGGCAAATCGACCCTGATTAAAATAATTGCCGGAGTATATGCCCGTGATACCGGCTCTGCTGTTATCAATGGCAAGCATTTTGAACGCCTGCAACCCATTGACGCCATTCGTGAGGGTATTCAGGTTATTTATCAGGATTTTTCTCTGTTTCCCAACCTCACTGTGGCAGAGAATATTGCCCTCAATCAAGAGTTGGCAGATGGACGCCGCTTTGTCAACTGGCGGCACGTGCGCAGCATTGCCGCTGACGCGTTGGCTCAAATCGAGGTAAACATTCCGCTTGACCTTACGGTTGGCGAGGTATCAGTTGCTAATAAGCAACTCATCTCCATTGCTAAAGCCCTGCGCCAGCGAGCCAGACTCATCATTATGGATGAACCGACCACCGCTCTGACCGAACGCGAAATCCGGGCGTTGTTTTCGGTGATTCGGAAGCTGCAGAAGCGGCAGGGGATTGCCTTTCTCTTTGTCAGCCACAAGCTGAATGAGGTTTTGGAGATTTCTGAGATCATCATTGTTATTCGCAACGGCAAAATTGTAAGCGTAGGTGACCAAAGTGAATATGACCGGGTCCGTCTGGTTTACGAAATGACCGGTCATTCCATTACAGAAAATGTCTATGATTTTGAGCCTGACCTGAGCCAGCCAGCATTGATTAAAGTTGAGAATTTGAACGCCAGCGCGTTGCTTAAAGACATCAATTTTGAGCTGCGGGCCGGGGAGATTGTCGGCGTTACCGGCCTGTTAGGTTCCGGACGCACAGAGTTGGCCCTGGCCCTTTATGGAATGTTGCCGATTGAATCGGGGCGAATCTATGTTAACCAAAAACCGGTTACTATTCGCTCCAATCGGGATGCTATTGCGCACGGCATCGGTTATGTACCCGAAGACCGCCTCACCGAAGGGCTGTTTTTGGAACAATCAATAGCGCGGAATGTGGTAGTGCGTACCATTGATGGCTTACGCGGCGCCCTGGGGTTAACTGATCCCAATAAGATCAATGAAAAGGTAACCCAGTGGGTTGAGGCGCTGCGTATCAAAACCTCGGACCCGGCCCTGCCGGTTAAAACGTTGTCCGGCGGCAATCAGCAGCGAGTAGTACTGGCCAAGTGGCTGGCCAGTAAACCAAAAGTAATGATCTTGAATGGCCCCACCGTCGGTGTGGATGTAGGCTCCAAAGAAGAACTTCACAATTTAATGAAGCAATTAGCCAGCGAAGGTACAGGCCTGCTGGTTATTTCTGATGATATCCCCGAACTATTGCAAACCTGCAATCGAATTTTACTTATGCGCCACGGTCACATCGTCGAGGAAATCAGATCAAAAGATACCAATGATAATGAACTCTCTTCCAAACTAATTGAGGACTAGCCAGGTGAAACGTCTTCTACGTCGCAACGAAACTCTGGTAGCCGTAACATTGGTTGCCCTGTGTTTGATCATCGGTTTGAACAACCCCACCTTTTATACCGTTGGTAATGCTTTTACCCTGCTTCGCAGCAGCATTGTTACAGGTATCTTTGCTATGGGCGTGCTGATTGTGATCATTTCGGGGGGAATTGATGTTTCCTTTACTGCCATCGGGGTTTTCGCGCTCTATTCCACTGTTAAGCTGATGCTCTATTTTGCCCCGGAAACCTCAATTTGGGTGGCATTCGGTATTGCAGCGATTATTGGGCTGGGTCTAGGGTTGATCAACGCCTTTTTTATCGCCCAGTTCAAGCTGCCAACGCTGATTGTTACCCTGGGCACGTTAAGTATGTTCCACGGATTTTTGCTGTTTGCCATTGGCAATCAGATCATCCGCGATGTTCCTCCGGCTTTAACTGAATTTGCCCGGGCAGCGCTTGTACAAATTCCACAAGAGCGCGGGACAGCCAACCTGCACCCAGCGGTGTTTCTGTTGATAGCCATTGTCATTATGGTGGGGCTTTTGCTCAACTACACTATGCTGGGGCGTGGCATTTATGCTTTGGGTGGCGCACCTGAAGCCGCTGAACGGACCGGATTCAATGTAACCCGAATTCAATACTTCATTTATGGTTTTGTCGGCTTGGTGTCCGGCATTGCCGGAATGACGTTTGGCGCACTGGCTCGTCAGGCCAACCCGCAAGATATTGTGGGCATGGAGTTGAATGTTATCGCCGCGGTGGTGCTTGGCGGCGCTTATCTAACCGGTGGTCGTGGCACGGTTTTCGGCACCCTGTTGGGAGTTATCCTGGTGGTGATTGCTAACAACAGTTTGATCCTGATCGGCGTGCCGACAGTCTGGCAGCGAGTGGTTATTGGTATCATCATCCTGGTGGGTACCGGCATTCCGGCTATCCAAGAACGTCGGGCCGGTAAGCGCACTGTCAGTTTAGCTGAGGTGTAACGGTTTGTTTCTGGTTACGCCGGTCTCAAACCCTCAGAAAATATTTAAAATGTGATACACTCAGAATAGAACGTTCGACATGAACCAAACAGCTTCTCACAAATCAACATCCATAAACCTTCCCTTTGATTATTACACGCTGCGATTGTTCATCATCGCCCTGGTCATTTTTTTCGTCTTTAGTTTGTTGTTGCCGGGCAAATTTTTCACGGTGCGCAACATGCAGTCAATGGCCGTGCAGTTGCCAGAGTTTGGTATCCTGGCCTTTGCCATTATGATCACTATGCTGACCGGGGGTATTGATCTTTCCATTGTTGGGGCGGCTAACCTTTCGGCCATTGTGGCAGCGATGATTCTAACCGGGCTAGCCGGCGCTGACGGCAGCGGTATGCCGCTGGCTGCTGTGATCCCCCTGGCAATGTTAGGGGCGCTGGTGACAGGGTCAATCTGTGGTGTGTTTAATGGCTTTCTGGTGTCGCGTATTGGTATCACGCCGATTCTGGCTACGTTGGGTACAGGCGCTATTTACACCGGGCTTTCTTTTGTGATTACAGGCGGCCCGGCTATCACCACCACCCAACTGGCGTTCATTGGCAATGGCTCGCTGCTGGGTGTGCCGATTCCCATCCTGGTGTTCATTGTTGTAGTCATTGCTTCTGTCATCATCCTGAACCGAACCGTGTTGGGTTTCAATATTTATATGTTGGGGACAAACCCTACGGCGGCACTTTTTTCCGGCATCAATAGCGGTAATGTCTTGCTGCGCACCTATTGGCTGGCCGGGTTGATTGCCGGGATTGCCGGCATTATCTTTTTGGCCCGGACAAATTCGGCCAAGCCAGACTTTGGCACATCTTTCATTCTGCTCACAGTGCTGATTGCTATTCTGGGTGGCGTTAGGTATACCGGCGGTTTTGGGACGGTCTCTGGCCTAGTATTGGCCGTACTCATTATTCAATTCCTGTCCACAGGATTGAATATGTTGATGCTGGAATGGTTCCCCTCGAGCGCCGCCATTTTCTTTCGCCAGTTTGCCTGGGGTGGACTACTCCTGGTGGTGATGGTGCTCAACTACTACACCGAAAAACGGCGAAGCAGACAATCTGGTTTAAAACCATCAAAGGCATCGTCATAATG
>JBFGLD010000637.1:0-4417 GCA_041576335.1 Anaerolineae bacterium
CGGGCCGATATTTACCTCAAGGAGGGAGAGCGCTATCGAAACAATAACCAGTGGGAGCAGGCCATTGCCCTCCATGATAAGGCCCGCTCCCTTGATGGTGATGAAGATTTCTACTACCTGATGCTGGCTCTGGATTACCAATTGATGGCTCAAGATCAGCGACTCGATCCTGACCAGCGGGCGAGCGCCTGGCAGCGAGGCGAGGAAATTGCCTTAGAGGCTCGGCGCATTAATCCCTTTAATCCCGATAATACAGGCAATATGGGGCGTTATTACTTTACGTTAGGCCAAATGTTTAGTCAGCAAAAATTTACGGACGCCCTGGATTATTTTGAACGAGCCACCATCTTGGCACCATCCAACGTCATTTATCATAACTTGTGGGCCCAAACCTATTATATTTTGCAAGACTACACCGCTGCTATTGAACGATTGCAAATCTCTATTGAAATTGACCCCAGATACCCGCCCACGTGGCAACTGCTCGGTGATACCTATGCCGCCATGGGTGACGTTGATCAAGCCTTAGCAGCGCACAGCAAAGCAATGAAACTGAATGTGCGGGGCAGTGACGGCTTTGCTGTTTTTGCCGACCAATTTCTCGACCAGCGGCTTAACTTTTATATTTCTGCCGGACGCCTGGATGACATCGTTTCTGCTATGCAGCAGGTCGCTGCTGAGCGGCCGGACAATACGCTGGTGCAATGGGCTATCGGCCACGCTTACAACTTAGGCGGGCAGAATAATCAAGCCGTGCCGTATCTTGAGCAAGCTTTAGTCTTGGGAGATAGCTCAAGTCGAACCGTAAAAGAGCTGGCCACCATCTATCTTGAGACCAATGCCTTAGAGCAAGCCCAGTCGCTTTATCAATCTGTTTTGCAGAACTCAAACGACATCGAAGCTCACAGCGCTTTGGCGTTCATTTACGCACAGCAGGGCAATTTGGATGAAGCGATCCGCCACAACAAACTGGTGCTTGAACAATCGCCAAACGATTACGATAGTCTGAAAAATTTGGCTATCCTTTTTCGACAAAATGGACAGTTGCAAGAGGCTTTGAACTACGCTCAACAAGCCAAAGCCGTGGCCCCCGAAGCTGAAGGGCCAAGTTGGGAGCAGTTTATCGCTGATATCGAAGACCGGCTGGCTGCGGTTAGATAAACCGGTGAGGCTCAACCAGTTTGCGGAGCGGCTGCTTTAGGTGATATAATCGGCGGCTGTCGGTCAATGGCGTAAACCAGGCTTAGAACCTGTTACACTATTCTAATTTTAAATGGCGTCTTCACGAGCGTGTGACGCACAGCCCCATCAATGAAAACGGGGACATGTTGGAGGTGTTCCCTTTCGCAAGGGGAAGCCCCCCGGCCTATCGGCCTAATTACAGATAGAGGAGATCGTTGTGAAGCAATACGAAAGTTATCCTGATATGGTGATTAATACCAAAGATGATTACCAAGCTACCATAAAAACGGAAAAAGGTGATATCCACCTAAAATTGTTCGCTGCTGCAGCGCCAAAAACGGTTAACAGCTTTGTGTTTTTGGCCCGTGATAAATTTTATGATGGTTTGACGTTCCATCGCGTGATACAGGGGTTTATGTCGCAAGCGGGTTGCCCACTTGGTGATGGCCGCGGCGGCCCTGGTTATCGCTTTGAAGACGAGGTGGGTAGCAGCAATCCTCACAAGCACGAGACCGGAAGTTTGAGCATGGCTAACGCCGGGCCAAATACCAACGGATCCCAATTTTTTATTTGTCATGCACCTCAACCTCACCTGGATGGCCGCCATACGGTATTTGGCGAAGTTACCAAAGGTCAGGATGTGGTGGTTTCGCTGAAGAACGGCGATGTGATGAAAGAGGTCACTATTACCGGGTCAGGCTAAACCAAATTGAAAGATTAATTTGATCGCTGCCCTATAACAGAAAAGGACGTGGCCTTTTGGGCCACGTCCTTTTTATTATCCCCGGATTTTTATTCAATTCGGCTGGTCATTGCCTGGCGTTTAATACTCTCCGACATGCCTTCGGCACGCTGAGGCATAGACTTCTGCCGGAGGTGTGGACGAGGCAGCAAGCCCGCCTCCTTGATGATTTCCGCCACCAGTTCTTCTTGGCGGAAAGCCATCACATGTACCCCCGCCACCCCCTCGATTTCACGAACCTGTTGAATGATTTCGACGCAGATACGCTTGCCCTCTTCGATTTTTTTCTCCCGCGGCGTTTGGCGCAGGCGTTCGACGATTTCATCAGGAATGACGACCCCAGGCACTTTGTTGCGCATAAACTGTGCCCCCTTTTCTGAGCGCAAGGGGCCAACCCCAACCAAAATATAGACTTGCTCGTGCAGGCCCAGATCCCGTACCTGCTTCATGAAGTGGCGAAAGCGAGGCACGTCGAAACAATACTGAGTTTGGATAAAGTCGGCGCCGGCTGCAATCTTTTTGGCCAAACGTTTAGGGCGCCAATCAAAAGGGGGCACAAACGGGTTAGCGGCAGCCCCCAGAAATACGCGCGGTTTAACGTCTAACTTGCGACCGCTGAGAAAAATGCCCTTATCGCGCATAATTTTGGCTGTATGCAGCAGGCGAATCGAGTCGAAGTCAAAGACCCTTTTGGCCTGTGGTTGGTCTCCCCCCGATACGTCGTCGCCGGTCAGACACAGGACATTTCTCACACCCATCGCCACTGCTCCCAATAAATCACCCTGCAAAGCGATCCGGTTTCGATCCCGACACGACATTTGGAACACCGGCTCGTAACCGGCTCGGGTCAATAAAGCACAAATCGCGACGCTGGACATATGCACATTGGCCCCGGAGGCATCGGTGGCGTTGATCGCATCGGCAACCTCGGCCAGGACTAAAGCGGCATCGTAAACGGCTTGAGGATCGGCGCTGTCGGGTGGGTTCAATTCTGCCGTAATGGCAAAGCGCCCCGATCGCAGCACTCGTTCGAGCCGCGAACCTGCCCGCATTTCTTCGTTGGTGATTACTGTTTTTGGCATATTCCTACTCTTGTGGGCCCCAGCCTACGGGTGTTTCCACATCCGCCCCGGTCAGCATGTTGACCCAGGCTGATGTTCCCTGCAGCTGCCAGTTTAAGGGCGGCTGGATGAGCATGATTTCTTGACCATAGGTGGGCATCTCAAGCGATCGCTCATATGCCTCAACCCAAATGCACTTCATGTCGGGGATTACTTCGCAATGACCGTTAACCCGCACCCCACCGCACGGCCCATTACGCAGGTTTTTAGGGCAGGTCATTGAGCAGGTCATCCCCGTCGAATGCAAAATGCACTGCCCACACATGCGGCAATCGAAGATGACCTTTTTCGAAAATTCTTCAATCGGCCGGATCAAACGGTCGGTGCGGTCGTATCCCAAGCGTGACCAGAGGGGATTAAGACTTGAAAAGATGCGTTTCGTCACATCGTAGGTGACTTCTAACAAATGTGGGTGATTTTGCAGCCAGTTTCGGACGCCCATAATATGTTATTGATATATCAGTTAACCTAAATTTATTAGTCGCGGATAGTAGCATGGACCCATCAAAATGTCAATGTATTCGTGATCAAAACCCGGCTAATTAGATTATCAAGACGGTGTAGTCGTTTCCGTTAACACATCGATGATTTCTGCCGCCAAATCATAGCGGCCGAAAGCGGGCATCAGATAAATGCCCTGGGCCAAGGAGGAACGAAGTTGGACGATCAGATCACGAGCCATAGCTATCCCTTCTTGGGCACCTTGCTCTCCGGCTTGCTGCATGCGCTGCCGGATTTGGTCGGTAATCACGACCCCGGGAACCTCGTTATGCAAAAACTCAGTGTGGCGAGCATTGTACAAGGGTAATACGCCGGCTAAAATTGGCAAGGTGAGGGGACCGTGTTCGATTTCATAGCGGGCGATAAAGCTGTACGCTGCGGCTACATCATAAATCGGTTGAGTTAGGGCAAAGTCGGCACCACATTCGATTTTTCGGTGTAACACTTTGATTTCATGGACGGGATCGGCGGGGGTGAGGTTGATCGCGCAACCCACCAAGAAATTCGTTGGCTGGGCAATGGCTTCACCTCCATAATCTACTCCCCGATTAAAGCCCTGTTTTAACAACTTGAGCAAGCCTGACGGCGCTAAATCATAATCGTTGTATGCGTCCGGATATTCGCCGATTGTGGTTGGATCGCCCATAACCACAAAAATATTGCGTACATTGAGGGCGTGCGCGGCCAACAAATCGCTTTGTAGCCGCAAAATATTGCGGCCACGTGTCGGAAAGTGGAGGACCGTTTCCATTTTTAATTCAGTCTGAATGAGATGACACACGGCCCAGGGGCTCATCCGCATCCGTGAACGGGGGCTATCAGCAACGTTGATAGCGTCAGCGCCGGCCGCGTGGAGGGTGGCCGCGCCGGC
>JBFGLD010000638.1:0-4416 GCA_041576335.1 Anaerolineae bacterium
CCCCTCCTGCATCCCCAACTCCTGTTGCACCTGGGCGATGCTTTTCTCTTTGATGTTCAGAGCCACGGTGGCACCCATTTTCTTGGCCAACTCAAGCCGGTAGGGATTCATATCCGTGGTCACAATGTAGCGAGCGCCCGCGTGTTTGACAATGGCCGTGACCATAATGCCGATGGGGCCGGCCCCGGTAATCAGTACATCTTCCCCCAAAACCTTGAACGACAGAGCCGTATGGGTGGCGTTGCCAAACGGATCAAAAATACTCAAAATATCCATTGGAATATTCGGATCGGCGTGCCAGATGTTAGTGACCGGGATGGAAATATACTCGGCAAACGCGCCGGGTCGGTTCACACCAACGCCTTTGGTCACGTTGCACAGATGACGCCGCCCGGCCAGACAGTTGCGACAGCGGCCACAAACAATATGTCCCTCACCAACAACGATGTCGCCAAGTTCTAGGTCGTGAACATTGTCTCCCATGGCGGCCACGGTTCCCACAAATTCGTGCCCGACGACCATAGGCACGGGGATGGTTTTTTGCGCCCAGGCATCCCAGTTCCAGATATGCACATCGGTGCCACAAATCGATGATTTGTGGACCTTGATCAAAACATCGTTGATGCCGTACTCAGGGACCGGCACGTCCTCCAGCCACAAACCAGGTTTGCTATATTTTTTTACCAGCGCTTTCATTGGTCTCCTCTCGACTGCGTGAGAAGTTGATTACATTTCCCGATGTTGCATCGAGCTCCTCGTAGAAGCTTAGCTCCAGTTATTTATTTTTTAAAATCTGACCTTCAAATTTCCTTTACTATTTCTTCGCTAGGCGTGGCTGGATGCTCATCTCGATAAATCTGCTGCATCACCGCAAACTCATTAAACAGCATCCACTCTTCAACAATTTGGCCGTTCTTGATACGATGCTGGCTGATGCCCCACATGGTAATCGGGCGTCCGGTTGGCGGGCCATAGATGCCAAATCCACGGTGGGTGCCGGTGATACTCCAGCGGACAGAGGTCAGATACCCATCTTTGTCATTGCCCATCCAGTAGACATCGTCTACTTGGAGAGCCAGATCGGGGAACATCGCCAGAATTGAGAGGATAAATGACTGATACTCGCCCCGGCCATAATAGACCCGGTTCGTTGAACCTTGGAAACGCAGCTGCGGCACGTAGGCCTGCTGTACCGTGCCTAACATGCGACGATTCCAAATATTCTGATAAGTGACCTGTATAAAATCTTCGACATCAAACGAGCCGCTCTTGTAGGAGCGGTACACAGGTTTACCCTGTCCAGGCAGACGCTCAGGCTCCCCAAAGCGCTGGTCACGCAGACTATCCCAATCTACTTGACTGCCAAATTCACGGGCCTTTGCCCGCAGGTCAAAGCCAAGCTGCTGGATAAGACAGGCCGTGTCATAAATTACCCACTCTGCAAAGATTTCATTATTTAGGGCGACGCAATTGGCAATACACCACAGCCTCACCTTCCTGCCAGTCGGTGGACCGTATCTGCTATAGCCGGTGTTATGTCCCGTAATGACAGTGCGATGGGAGGTATGAAAACCGACCTCGTCATCCCCAGCCCAAACAACCTCATCCGCAAAAAGCCGAATGTCGGGAAAGGCGTTAATAGTGTGGATCGTGTCGGCCACGATCTTATCGCGCCCATACTGCAAGCCGTAATCATCATAGACCTTCGAAGTGTGACTATAGGTGTCATAAATGTAGCCAATGTCCTTATGCTCCCAGATGCGGTGGGTGATGCGGACGATATAGTCAATAATATCGACATAGGTATCTTCGAAGCCACGCATACTGTGGCGGCGTTCAGTGCCGGGGTTCAAAAATTGGTGGTCCGTGCCGCCCTTGGCACCCAATGAGATCGTAAAATCGGTCGGCATGGGACGGGGCTCGCCCAAGGGTCGCATGAGGTGCCCCGTCTCTATGACTGTTGTGGACACGGCTTTGCTCTCTTTGGCTTGAGTTGCTTCTTTTGTTGACGTATCGCTTTTTGCTGCCACCCTTTTTCACTCCTTCTTCCAACCTGAATAGGTCGGATTCCAATCGATTTAATCTATCCCAAAAACGTTTTTGTTTATTTCCAAATAAACTTGCGATTTTCTTTCAATTAGGATTGATGTATTTATTGCTAATGCTATAATGCCTTCAAGTTGTAAGGGAGGTTCATTATGACGACAGTAACCATTGATTTGCCGGAAAATTTGGCCGTGGAATTGGATACAGGAATTAGATTTTCTAGTTGCCCTTGTAACCCGCGTCGGTGCTTAGTCCAGCGCAACCTCATCAAAAAATTCCGGCGGCTTAGAGCCGATGAATTTTAGCACTTTCCCCACGTCATACCCCAACTGTTCCAGAAAATCGAGAATATCAATCAGCACCCAATTCTCACCCAGCTTGTCCCCTTCGACTCGCCAAAAATCCATATATTTGATTTGAACCGACTTGTCGCTGGCCGGGATGCCCAGATAGTCGCCGGTGTGGGCGGCTTGCTGGAATCCTTTGGCCGCCACGTAATCCCCTTCGGCAATGCGGATTTCGTCGGTGGCCTGTTTATCAGAGAAGGCCTGCAAAAAGGGGCGCTGGTGATTGTCCTGAAAATCCTTCAAGCCGCGCTTGGTGCCGATGCCGGCCGGCCCGTGCCAGACCATATCTTCGGCCCAATACTCTTCCATGCCCTCGATGACGTGGTCGTTGAGACCGTCATACATTCGGGCGACAAGCTCTTTATTTTTTTCTGCGGACATTTTGGCTCCTAAAATTTATTTCCGAACGGCTAAAACAAATCACCCACGGCTTCCATGTACGTCTCAATCGCTTTTAGATGCGTTGCGGCGTCAGTACCTTCAATCGCGTTGAGATGGCCGCGATTGTGGATCGTATTGAGGGCAAGATGAGTGGCTCCCAGCGCGCGCCACGTTTCGATTTCGGCCCGCCAGCTTTCGGCTGATCCTGCGCCCATGCTTACCCAACATTCTAAGCCAATCGTGTTGGGGTCGCGTCCTGCCTTCTGTGCACTGGCCCGGATAGTAGCGAGCGCAGGGCCGACATTGTTGGGGGACACATAAATGTTGAGCCAGCCATCGCCGAGGCGGCCAATACGGTCGTAGGTCTTATCCGACCCGCCGCCGATCCAAATTTCCAGCGGCATTGTCGGCAGGGGATTGATGCCTGCATTGGGGATGGTGTGATCTTCGCCCTCAAAGACCACGTGCGGATCGGCCCATAACGCCCGCATCACCGCGATCTGCTCCTCGGATCGCTTGCCCCGGTCGTGGAAGTTTTGGCCCAGGCACACATATTCAACTTTGTTCCAGCCTATACCAATGCCCAAACGTAACCGTCCGCCCGACAGTAGATCAAGCGAGGCCGCCTGTTTTGCCACCAGAACGGCCTGCCGCTGGGGCAAAATCACAATTTGCGGCGAGAATTCGATCCGTTTGGTAATGGCCGCCATATAGCTGAACAGGGTAAAGGGATCGTGGAATAAATCCGCCGAGGTGTAAGGTCCGCTCCAGTCGGGATAAGCGGCGGGATTGATACCCAACACGTGATCATAAACCACAATATGGGCGTAGCCTAATCCTTCTACGGTCTGAGCAAAATCGCGGACGATTGTCGGATCGCCGCCGATGACATTTTGGGGATAAATAACGCCGAGTTTCATATATTAGCCCTTTACCATCCAGTCACTTACGCTGATGGGTTGGTGCTGCCGGAATTGGTGCCGCATGCGTCCGAAAACATCCAGCCCCATCTGTAACAGGATATGCGGAATATCGATGGGAATCCAATTCTCCATAATCGTCTCGTCATCGCAGCGGTAGAAATCCATCACCCGCATCTTGATTCGCCTGCCCGTGGCCGCAACGCCGAATAAATCGTTACCCGTGTGCGTCGCCTGCAAATAGCCCCAGCCGCCCGTTACGGCGTAGTAGCCGTCACCGATACGAATAAAATGGCCGATATCGCTGCCGCCCCGGTCCGGAAACGCCACCAAAAACGGAATCTGGTGGTAATCCTCAAATCCCTTCAGACCGCGGGTCGTGCCGATACCCGCCGGCCCAAACCACATAAAGTTGAGATGCCAATGCTTGACCATTTCCATGTCATCGAGCACTTCGCGAGTTGGGGGTTGACCATTATAGTAACCAAGCGCCGCGTGCATTTTGAGAACACGTTCGATGGTGCGCTGCGAAACGGCGTTATCTTGGGGCGTTAAAATGACCCCATCGTGGGTTATCGGCGGCAGCCACTGCATTTCTCGACCGAGGCTGGGCGCGATGGGCCAATAGCCCACCTGTCGCATCAAATCGAGAAAGTCGATAAAGACATGGCTTTGGGCGATTTTGCCGTCACGCAACTCATGCCCTTCAGCGTAGCGTACGG
>JBFGLD010000639.1:0-4414 GCA_041576335.1 Anaerolineae bacterium
CTTTTAAGTCGAGCTGCGGCCAGTGGCGACAAGCAGGCTGTTTGGCTGGCGCGGCTGGAACAAATGGTGGCCCGAAGGGCTGTCGACGGGAGTCCGGGCGACTTGGGCGCGCACGACCTGCTCGAACAGTACACCAACGTGGTGCAGGCCTTAGCTCAGCAGGAGCCGGTCCTGCTCGTGCTGGACGACCTGCAGTGGGCAGATACGGCTTCGCTCAGCTTGCTGTTCCACCTCGGGCGGAGACTAGAAGGCAGCCGCATCCTCATTGTCGGTACCTACCGGCCCGACGACGTGGCTTTGGGCCGTCCTTCGCCCTTCCCGACAGCTGCAGGCCAACGAGAACGCCACCCGCTTGAGCCGGTGGTCAACGAACTTAAACGCCTCTATGGTGATATCGAGGTAGACCTGGATCGGGCCAGGGAGAGCCAGTTCGTAGAAGCTTTGCTGGATATCCACCCCAACCAGTTAGGGCCGGCCTTTCGCGCGGCTTTGTACCGGCATACCGCCGGGCAGCCCCTGTTTACCGTCGAGTTACTGCAAGATATGCAGGAACGAGGGGCGCTTGTACAGGATGAGACGGGACGCTGGGTCGAGGGGCCGGCCCTGGATTGGGGACGCTTGCCTGCACGGGTTGAGGCAGTCATCGAGGAGCGGATAGGCCGGCTGGAGGCAGCAGTGCGGGAAACCCTGGCCGTGGCCAGCGTCGAAGGGGAAGATTTCACGGTCCAGGTCGTGGCTCGGGTGCAAGCGGTCCACGAACGGCACCTGCTTCAGCAGTTGTCACGAGAGTTGGAGAAGCGCCATCGTCTCGTTCGTAAACGGGAAGACATACCGGTCGGCCAGCGGCTGCTGGCCCGCTACCAGTTTGCCCACACCTTGTTTCAGCAGTATCTCTATAATGATTTGAGCGGGAGCGAACGGCGGCTGCTACATGGCGAGATCGCGGCCGTGCTAACAGAGCTGTACGAGGGGCGAACGGAAGAGATTACCGTGCAGTTGGCCCGGCATTATGCTGAGGCGGGGGACGGGCAAAAAGCCGTTGATTACCTGCTCCAGACGGGCGATCGGGCGCGGAGTCTATATGCCCATCAAGAGGCCATTGAAGCATATGAGCGGGCCTTGCTGTTCCTGAAAGAGCAAGAGGATTTTGAGCGAGCGGCGCGGACGCAGATGAAGCTGGGCTTAACCTACCACCTGGCCTTTGATTTTCGACATGCACGGCAGGCCTACGAAGAGGGTTTCGCTCTGTGGCAGCGGGCCAGAGAAACGCGCCTGACCATCCCCTCGCTGTCCGCACCCCACCCTCTCCGCTTGAATTGGTATGATCCCCCGACCCTGGATCCGACCATGGCCGGCGAGGGAGCTTCGACTCAGATGATCTTCCAACTTTTCAGCGGGCTGGTAGCCCTGAGTCCTGAAACAGACGTTGTGCCCGAGGTGGCCCGAACCTGGGATGTATTGGACGAGGGACGAAAGTACGTCTTCCACCTGCGGGACGATGTTCGTTGGAGCGATGGGGTTCCGGTGAGCGCCAGGGACTTTGAATATGCCTGGCGGCGGGTGCTGGATCCGGCCACCGGTTCACCCAATGCGGACCTATTATTCGATGTTAAAGACGCACGGCGTTTTCATGAGGGTGACCTGTCAGACCCGGATCGGCTGGGGGTGCGCGCCCTCGACGAAGTTACTCTGGTGGTGGAGCTAGAAGGCCCAACCGGCTATTTTCTCCATCTGCTGGCTAACAATAATGCCACTTATCCTCTGCCCCGGCATATTGTAGAAGCGCATAGCGGAGACTGGACGGCGGTGGAAAAGCTGGTCACCAACGGCCCCTATCGGCTAGAATCCTGGCAGCGGGGACAGTCGATGATCTTATCGCGCAACCCGGTTTACCCCAGCCACTTTCCGGGCAATGTTGAGCGGGCGGAAATATCATTGCACGCGGATTGGGCGACCAGTTTAGCCAGGTATGAAGCTGATGAGTTGGACATTCTAGGTCTCCTCCCCCCACTCGAAATGGACCGCGTCCGGCAGCGGCACGCCGGAGAGTATGTTTCGGGACCACGTCTACTCACCCGGTATATTGGCTTCGACATCAACCAATCGCCCTTTGCTGACGTTCGGGTAAGGCGAGCCTTCGCTCTGGCCACGGATCGAGAGACGCTGGCGGATCAAATCTGGCGAGGCTTTCATTTCCCGGCCACGGGCGGATTTATCCCGCCCGGAATGCCAGGTCACTCGGCCGGGATCAGCGTGCCATACGCGCCCGACCGGGCTCGCCAACTCATGGCTGACGCCGGTTACCCGGACGGGCGCGGCTTCCCGGGTGTGGATGCGCTAAGACCGCCTCGTCCCGAGCTTGAGATGTTGAGTGCGCATTTGCAAGCGCAATGGCAGCAAATTCTGGGCGTGGCGATCGGCTGGGAAACGATGGAGTACGGCAAATTTCTTGAACGACTGGAACGAGAGCCACCCCCCATATTTCTAACCGGGTGGTTTGCCGACTACCCTGATCCCGACAACTTTTTGAGGGTAGCCAGGTATGAAGCCGGCTGGCGGAACGAGACCTATGCCCGGCTCGTGGAGCAAGCCAGGCGCGTCACCGACCAGGCCCGGAGACTTGAACTGTACGGACAAGCCGACCGGCTGCTGGTCGACGAGGCCGTCATCTTGCCGCTGTTCTATGGCCGACAGCACATGCTGGTGAAACCGTGGGTGAGAAAGTTCCCCACCTCGGCTATTAAAATGTGGTTCTGGAAAGAGGTCGTCATCGAGCCCCATTAGCGGCCTGCCAATCGAGCAGCGGACCAAGTCGTCGAAATAGCATTCCAGGGCAGCCGGATCGGCACCTGCAAACGGCTGCTTGATCGAGATATATAGCTCCATTCCCCATCAAAGTCGCTTACAAAACCTCATATATTCCTCAGTCGCAGTATTTCTGAAGAATACCTCACCGAAGCGCACACGCGTTCCGGCAAGTACGGTGCAGCTCGCAGGTAAACCGCTCACCTCGTTCCAAGAGAGGGCAGAGATTGAGATCGTTCCGGTCGGGCTATATTAGGGAAGGTAAATTGGCAATTCTTGGACTAAGAACCTGCCTTCGACATCATTTAATATGGTGAAGGTAAATTGCGACTGGGGCGACACTGTAGTTTCGTCGGCCCCACAGCACGGCCCCCTCACAAACAGGCTGCCATCACTATTTTCAAACTGGACGACAAAGCTGTATGCCGTTGGTGAGGCTTGCTCCCGCAGAACGGCGCTTGCAACACGTAAACACTGGAACCCGTTAACAGTACAGGCATTATGCAGCAATGCAGCGTGATCTTGCGGGTCCACGTCGGGGTTGTACTCAACCAGCAGCTCATAACTCCCACCGTACAGCCCGGCGGCTTGCTGGTATTGACCGGCAGAGAGGTGGTTAAAGAAAGTAATGAGCGCTTTCCGGGCCAGATGCACATCATCTGGGGCAGTCTGCCGGCCGACATCCGCTGCTGGCTCGGCCGGATTGAGGCGCCAAACATAGGTCAATTCGCCACTGGCCTGGCTGTTACCAAACCGCATGGTCACCGCCAACACCCTATCGCCGGCCTGGCCGGTGGGTTTCAAGGTATAGTTGTAAAAGTCTTCACGGTGTTGGCCTTCCCCTATCAGCACCTGGCCGGCATCAACGTTAAAGACCGGCTCTTCCGACCAGGGCTGTATCGTGGCGCGAAGGGATTGCACAGAACCGTAGGGAATGAAGATGATAACAGTTGCCGCTTGGTCGGCCCCCAGGCGAGCGGTGGCCAGAGCGCTTCCCAGCATCTGCGGCGGCACACCGTCGGCGTGTTGAACCAGGCCCTGACTTCGGTCGTTGAGCTCATAGCTGCCGCGGCTGGCCGGGATGGCGCTGTCACC
This sequence comes from Anaerolineae bacterium, assembly GCA_041576335.1. Classification (GTDB taxonomy): domain Bacteria; phylum Chloroflexota; class Anaerolineae; order 4572-78; family J111; genus JANQQF01. Next base: position 3,901 of record JBFGLD010000639.1, read on the forward strand.
GAGATCTAGCCAGGCGGGGGGGATGAGGGTCTGACCAACATATACCAGGTTCGCTGCCGGCAGCGTTCCGTGCCCGTAATGACGCGGGATGGTACCCGGCTCAGGAGGCGGTCCACCGGCAAATTGCGGACCGAACACGGCTTCCAGCGCGTTAATGATAGCCAGGCTGTCGCCCGTGTAACTGACGATAAGGGTGTCACGCCGGAAGTAGTGAGGCGTGCCGGCCGGTTCGCTCACGAGAGTGATCATCTGGCCGGGATCGTTCGGATTTGGATAAGTTATTTTTCCGCCATCTGACGACACCCAACGCGCTTCTGATTCGGCCGCAGCTGCATGCGGGTATTCGTAAACAATAACAGGGGCGCCGTTTACCGTGATAGTTTGGCCCCGGCCGGTAAAAATATCGGGGGCAAACATCTCGCCGGGTTCTACAATAACACCTGCTGCCCGCAAATCATTTACCAGGCCAGCCCGGTTGTCGACGGACGGCGGGGGAGTAGATGCAGGTTCGGCC
>JBFGLD010000640.1:0-4412 GCA_041576335.1 Anaerolineae bacterium
GGGTTAGATCATCTGACCGGGCCGACATCGACGCCGGCTCTGGGGTCGTGTCGGCCACAGCTGTCGCCTCAGCTTTTGTCGTTGGCACGTCAGTCGCAGCCTCTACGGGCACGTCCACCGTAACAGGGCTGGACGTCCAGGCCAGTTTTGTCCCCGCTAGCCCCAGCAAATCAGACCAGTGTTTGCCCGATGCGGTCACAACGTTTCTGGTCTTGTCGGTCATTACGAACCCACCTTTAACCGCCAGCTTGGCCACATCCCGGACAACGGGAATAGATGGCGCCAGCACCACCAGGCCAATCCCTGCCGCGATACCTAGTAATTCCACCAGAACCTCCTTTACCTCACTTAGAAAATGAATATTTTACCGGTTACCCAGCTTTACCCGCCAATATTGCTAATATCCCGCAGTGTTTCCGATGGGCTACCTTCAGGCCCGGAGACCGGGCAAGCTGAACCAGCGCCAATATGAGATAAATCTCCCAACCACCTAATCAGATTTTAGGCCAGACTGCTCGCATACACATCGGATGTCTATACTATTTAATACTGGTACGAATGGCTAGTTTTGGAACTAGCCATTCGTCCGGGGGAAAAACTCACCGAATATCCGATGTAACATGAAGAGATCTGTTTTAGAATTAAGGTCAAAGAAAGGGCAGCTAGGTTTGGCAACCTTAAGCCGGCTGGATTCGAATAAACATAAGAAAATAGGTTAAAGATGGATATTCCCTTAGATGCTGAAGTCCACTGTACGGATGGTTATGGTGGCAAATCCACCAATATCATTATCAACCCGGTCACCGATCAGGTAACCCACCTGGTGGTGCAGTCAAAGCAGCACCCCCCCATCGACCATCTGGTACCGTTTGACTACATAAAAGAAACTACTGGCCAGTTGATCCGGCTCCGCTGTACCAAACAAGAGCTTGAGGCGCTTGAACGCTTTAGCCAGCATAAATTTGTCCGGCTAGACCATCCCGACGAACAGGTCGAAAATCCGAACTTGGCTTGGCCCTTCGCCATTCCCGATGCCAGCGTGACGCCGCTGGAGATCGAACGGGTGCCGGCCGGCGAGCTAGCCATAAGTCGGGGCTTCCTGGTCGAGGCCAGCGACGGCTATGTTGGTCACCTGGACGAGTTTATGGTGGATCCGGCCGGCGGACACGTGACCCACCTTGTTCTTCGCGAGGGACACATATGGGGGACTAAGTACGTAAGCATTCCCGTCTCCGAAATCGACCGCATCGAAGCGGAAACGGTTTACCTGAAATTGGATAAGCGCGGTATTGAGGCCCTGCCGGCCGTTCCGGCGCGGCGGAGGTGGAAATAATCTATATTGTATTTCAAAAGAGATCCCGATTTCGGATATGCGGATCGAGGCGGGGGACAGGAGGATATTCATGTTAGACTACTCAGCTAAGCATCGGCGGGTGATGATTATGACCTATCAGTGGCCGTCATTCTTTGCCGATCTTGCCAAGCACCAGCAGGGACGCCCGGTCACTCTCGAGCAAGATGGCAACCTGCTGCTCAATAATCCGCCGGGAGAGATGGCTGTCCTGGAGGGGATTGATTTCCAGTCCGGTCACAGGCACGACGCCATAATCTTTACCATGGGAGGGGGCCCAGCTGCCCAAACATTTCGGGTTGAAGCCCCTAATCTAATCTGGGCGGTTCAAGACGAGCATGGGAGCGTAGTGGCTGTAGAGATCCTGGACGGCGATGAGCGCAACGTGAACGTGCAATTTGGCTGAGAAAGCTGGCCGGCACTTGCCCCCTATGCGGGCCTCAACTGAGTTTGGCCCCATCCTTGTCACGCTAAATATGCCGGTTGCTGCGCCGGGACCAAGGGTTCCAGGCAATTGGGTGGCCAAAATAATGCAAATTTATCGGTTTAGAAAAAAGCAAAAACCGATCAATTTTGATCATTAACGACCCGGCAGCGTATTTAACGTGACAACTCTGAAAAATCTGGAGGGAAAATCATGGGATGTGCATGTTTATTTGCGCTACTGGCGCTCGGTGGGCCGCGACTGGCCTTTTTGGGTGTGTGGCTGTTGACTCCCTGGGTTAACCAGGCCTTCAATACCTTTATCTGGCCGCTGCTGGGGTTGGTCTTCTTGCCGGTTACGACCTTAATGTATGTTCTGGTCTACAACCCCGTCACCGGCGTGAGTGCCTGGGGCTGGGGTTGGATCATCTTGGCTGTATTTCTCGATCTGGCCTCGTATGGGGGCAGCGGCTACAGCAATCGTGATCGGCTGCCCGTGACCGGACGTTCATATTAATTGTCACCGACACCCTTAAGCAAGCGAGCTCGGACCGCCTATCCTTGGAGACTGTTTTAAAAGTCAAGGTTGATAGACTGGGCCAGTCTTTTAAGACAGCTTCTAAAGGCCCCTGTGTAACCGTTGAGGCTGTCGTCCCCAAATTGGTACAGTGATGGGGACAATTCGTTGAGGCATGACCAGAATCTGAAGTAGGCCGGGGCCGGACAGGGTTTCGTGCTGCGGTACTGTCAGGTCTCTTCGCCCTGTTTGGTGAGGAATAGGGATAGCTAGCTAGAGGAGTCTCAGCTCTTTGGCTTGATAAACCGCCTCAGCGCGGCTGTGAACGGCAAGTTTATTGTAGATGCGCTTGGGTTACGTCCAACTTACCCGGCTTTCGGCACTTTCAGCTCACCGTCAACAAAAATCTGAATGCGCTTATCCTTGTCCGGCCAGAAGGCCAGCCTGTCTTTTAGCTTCGGCGCTTCGGGAATGGGGTCGGGATAAGTCCAAACAATATCGGCATACGTGTCCCCGTTCACTCTGACGTTGTAGTAGCTGGCGAAACCTTTGTAAGGGCAAATCGTCTGCGTGCCCGTAGGGATGAGATGTTCCATCTGAACGTCAACTTTCGGAATGTAGTAACGGGTGGGTAGATGCGTTTCAAACAGTAGATACGGGCGAGTGGTATCGGCCACCTTAACCCCGTCCACAAAAATCTCGACGTGGCGCGAGCTTTCGATGGTATCAACCCGGTGGTAGGGATTGCGCGGGTGGCAAAAGACTTCTTCTTCCTCCTCGTACCAGTGCCCCATCGCGTTCCAAGCGAGGGCAATATAGCCGCCGAAATCCGGCCGGTTTTCCTTCGGCTCGTAGGTCCAGGCCGCCTGTTCTATGACTTGCTCACCCAGCTTCAGGTTCCAGAATTTGCGCGTCCCCCGATAGCCCGATATCTCGACATCATCCGCCTTCTCGAGCAGGTCGAGCCGCACATCTTCGACGGGAAAGTAGTAATCCAACTCCCCCCTGCTTTCGATCATCAGCATGGCCCGCTTGCTGTCGGCGATGGTTTCGCCGTTGAGCGTGGCCCGAATCCAGCGTTCAGCCGGTTGAAACTTCCAAACTTGTTTAGCCATTTTGATTGACTCCTTGATATAATAAAGGTATGTTGAATCTCCGTTCAAGCTCGTCGTTGATAGGGTGCGATACGCGTGCGTCCCAAATTTTAGATAATCCTGATCCCGCTTGAAAGGAATCATACTTTATCTGACGTAACTCATCTCCATATATTACTGAGCTTTCTCGGAAACTCCAACAGCACAACAACGAATAAGGAAAGGCGCCTTTAATCACCCGGAGGTTAAATTCATCAGTGTCAACGTGAGCGGACACGATGCTTACAAGCAGGGCGCGCTGCCTATTGTGGCCGATGCCCGTGAGGCCCTGAAAGCATTACTCGCCGCCGCTGAAGAAGCCAACATCCGGCCCAACTCGGCGTACCTAGAAGAAGTTGCCGTGGCGAGACAGGAGTGGCAAGCATTACTGGAGAACGATATCTTTGTTCAGCACGAAGGCGAAGCCATGAGCCAGCTGCATACCATCAACGTCATCAACGAGCAAGCCCGGGCCGGCGACACCATTATAGCCGCGGCAGGCGGTCCGCCCGGCGATTTACACCAACTATGGGATACCGCCGGCCGGCGCCACTGCCATTTGGAGTTTGGTTTCTCCTGCATGGGCTATGAAATCCCGGCCGGGTTGGGGGTGCGCCTGGCCCAGCCCGAGGGTGAGGTGTATGTCTTCATCGGGGATGGGACCTATCTCATGCAGCCAACCGAGTTAGTCACCGCCATGCAGGAGGGGTTGAAGATCACCATCCTCCTCATGAACAATCACGGCTTCCAAATCATCCGCCGCTTACAGATGGGACGGGTTGGCATCAGCTTCGGCAATGAGTTCCGCGCTCGTGATAGGGTAGTTAATCGCCTGGAAGGGGACTATGTCGACATCGACTTTGCCAAAAATGCCGAAAGTATGGGGGCACGGGCCTGGAATGTATCTACCCCGGACGAACTGCGGCAGGCCCTGCAAGAAGCGCGGCAAGAAACCCGTGCCTGCGTTATCGTGGCAGAAACCGAACCC
>JBFGLD010000641.1:0-4407 GCA_041576335.1 Anaerolineae bacterium
CGGCGGTTCAGCCGGGGCGCAACTGGCCAAGAACAAGGCCATCACAACCATTAACACGAGATAGAATTTTTTAGACATCAGAAATCCTCCTTTTTGCTAAATCCATATTTTAATTTGAACGACAGGCATGTTGTCCAAGCCTAATCTAAGGTTGGACGACGTAGAGTAAGGTAGTACCAATATTGAAATTATCCAAATTAGCTGCGCCCATCACCTCCTCTCCATTTTGCTTATACGCTGGCTGACATCTTGGGCAAAGTGATTGATGTAGGCTTGGACGTAAGCTGAAATATCTTGACTTACGTCTTCGATGAGCGGGGACAGGTCCATGGCAAAGGTCAAGCCGGTGGTGACATCGGTTTCGTGAGAGGCATAGTAGGTGGCATGGGCGCGGCGGCGGCCCATCGTGGCTAAGTCATAACGCTTGCCGCCGCTGACTTGCGAATCGAACACGCCGACGAGGGCGGTTTGGAGATTCTCCTGAGCCGAACAATCAAACGCAACTTTGTCCGTATCGACCAGCCAATCCAGGTCGCGCCAGACCTCGCAGCCGTACAGCTTGTGGGGGCGCTCGGTCTGGGGCAGGGCGCGGATGGCCTCGATAACCTTGAGGGCTACGCCGATATGGGTCTCGTGTTTATCGGCCAGGTTGTGGCTGTAAACGATTTCGGGGCGAGCAACTTGCAACAGCCGGGCTAAATCTTTAACCGGGTCTTGGTTGGAACCATCCTTTACTACCGAGCTGGGATAATCCAGCAACACCTGGGCCGCGTACTCGCCCACAACGGCGGCCTTGTTTTGCTCTTTAATGCGGACAGCCCACATCTGGTCGTCGGAATAATCTCCATACAATCCGGCCCGGGGCGAGCCGCGGCCATTAGTAACAACCACGCCGGTAAACCATTTATCCTCTTGTTGAAAGCATTGCAAGATCCCGTCAATCGCCATGATTTCCAGGTCATCCTGATGCGCGCCGATAGCCAGATGGGTGGTGCGGGCCAAGGCTTCGTTGGGGGGTAGACCATCCGGTACAAATATTTGGGCGGTGTTGAGCTTGAATCTCATCTGTTACTCCTGGCTAATCGCCGGCAGACTGGCTGCGGCAATGGACTGCCCCACGCGGCGGCTTTTTTCATCGGGTAATTGAATGTTGACCCGCTGTGCCAACTCAGGAAACTCGGCTTTTAGCACCTGGTTGGCTCCATCCAAAATTAATGGGCCGCCCTGCCCGGACGTAACCCGGCCCAGGATGAGGACGTGCTTTAAATCATAAAAATCGGCGTAATGGGCCAGACTGTAGCCCAGGTAGTAGCCAATGCTCTGCCAGATTTTGACTGCGCCTTCGTGTCCGGCTTCCAGCTTTTGCTGCACAAATTTCAGTCGGGCCGCGTCAGTTTCGCCGGTAGGCACCTTAATATCCACTTTGGGGGCCAATCGAAAAACACATTGCTGCGAGAAGTAAAGCGCGCCCACGCCCCGGTCACCCGACCATTCCTCCACAGGTGCGACGGGGTTATAATCCACCGGGGCAAAGGCCAGCTCATTGAGCCAACCGGTGATGTTGCCTTCGAAGTTTACGTAACCGGCTGCTTCACTGGACCCCATCGCCACGCCCAACACCCCGTTATCCTGCAGCGACATTGAGCCGGCCAGGGCGGTCACGTCGCCATCATTGACCACTTCCAGGGGCACGCCAAACTCATCCTGAATGCGCAGGAACATATTTTTTATCCGGTCGAATTTTTCTGCCGGAATGCCCCGGTACAGCGAGGCCACCATTGGCCGGTTGTTGATATATATCCCTGCGGAACTGCCGCCGATGGCATCCAGGCGGGGCATTTTGGCTTGGGCGGCTTTGAGGGCAGTCATAATTTCGTTGTAATGATATTCAGGATCGGTTTGCCAACGAGGCTGCCACACCACTTCTTCGCTGTAAATGGCCGCGCCGTTAACCACCGCGGATACCTTGCGGTCCGACGCGCCCAAATCAAAACCAATGCGGTAGCCGTCCAGATGACGGCCCAGCGGCTGGCTGATTTCGTTGGCAGCGGGGACGTCGGAGGCGGCACAGGGCACCACGGTGAAGGTCTGTTCGTAAACCATTTGGCCTAGAAAGTGGTAATCAAATTGTCGTTCGCCATCGGCTGCATAAACGGTTTTAATATGCCGGCCTGTGCGTTCCGGCCCGCCCACATATACCTTACAGCCGCCTCGCTGCCAGAGCAGAAACTTAACCAGCCGTTCGGCGTAAAACAGGTTGGCCTCGGCTCGCGGGTGATCATCGGGGAACACCCACGTTTCAAAGCGGGACAAATAGCCGTCGGCTCGCTCCAGCCCAATGACCAGCGGCAGACCCGCGCCCGAAGCTTCAAGCTCCTGTTGAAACGCTCGATTGGCTAATACTGCCGGACGGAAATCATCCTCCAAAGGAGGCACAAAGGTAGGTTTTTTGAGTTTCATTTTTATACCAACCCCAACTCATTGGTCAGCAAGAGCGCCGCTGCGCCCAAAATCACAATGTCGTTGCCCAGGCGGCTGATATCTATGAAGGTTTCATTGGCCAGAGCAGCTAAAGAACGTTGCTGCATTGCCTGTCTGGCTGGTTCAAGCAAGGCTGAGCCAAAGCGGGCCACGCTGCCGGCCAGGACAATCTTTTGGATGTTCAGGACGCCGATTAAACCGGCGATGGTAATACCTAAATGATGACCCACTGCGGCAATGACTGCCTGTAAGGTTTCGTCCCCTGTTTTAAGAACTTGCAGTACAATATCGGTGTTAATGGCTTCCGGCGTGGATACAAATTGGTGTAGCGAAGAGGTGGGATTGCTGTTGGCGATGGCCTGAGCCTGTCGAACAATGGCTTGGCTGCTAACGATTGTTTCCAGGCAACCAAAATTGCCGCAGCGGCAACGTTCTCCATTTTCGGCCACTACCACCACGTGGCCGATTTCGCCCGCGCCAAAACCATCGCCGTAATGGATTTGGCCGTTGATAACAATACCGGCCCCAATGCCCCGACCTATCTTAACCACCACCAGGTTAGACACATTTTGGTTGTTGCCAAAGGTATACTCGGCCAGCGCGGCCGCCTGGCTATCGTTGGCAATGTAAACGGGCAGGTTGTATCGCTCTTGCAGTAAATCGCCCAGAGGCAGGTCTTGCCAATCAAGATTAACGGCTTGACGCACCATCCCGTTTCGGGCATCCATTAACCCTGGAGTGCCAATACCGATACCCAGCAGTGGGCTGTCTGCGGTGGCTACCAGTTGGTCAATTAACTCGTAAACCAGGACCAGAGCCGCTTTGCCGTCCCGGTTGTTGACCGGCAAGTTGGCTCGATGCCTGACCTCGCCCTGCAGGTTGATTACTCCGCCGCGGAATTCGCTGTTGGCCAGGTCAATGCCAATCAAATGACGTGAGTCGTCAACCACGCTTAACAGAATTGGTGGTTTTCCACCCGCCGATGGGCCATGTCCAATCTCGGCGACCAGCCCCTCCTTCATTAACTCGGTCACTACGTCGGAAACCGTGGTGCGGGCCAGGCCGGTCAACCGGGCAATGGCGGCCCGGCTTATCTGTTTTTGGTGATGGATGGTTTTGAGAACCAGGCGGCTGTTATGGGTTTTTGTCTGCTGTCGTGTTGCTTTTTTCATTGGAGATTTCCGCCCGCTTTGTAAGTTCAGTGAACTTACAAAGCGGAGCATAACACAATTGGCATGATTTGTCAAGAAAGGAAATTCTTGAAATTTTGAACTGAAATTGCGCCGTAAAGGGTCGGCTTCCCGGCCCTTTTTATTTTATGGTTTTTGCCGGGAATTGACGCGATTGGAAAATTATGTTATCTTTATCGATTGTGTAGCGCCGGGTTTGAACCGTGATCCCGGCGCGACGCGAATGAGGGAAGGACATACAAATGAAAACAGCAGTAAAATTGGTAGCCCTGGTGGCTGTTGTCTTAATTGTCACCGCTATACCCGCCTGGGCCGGTCAAGGGGTTGGCTCCAGCCCCTACGCGGCTGATCTATTGGTCAGCGGTTTGAATACCGGCGAATTGAAACCAGGTCAAGAGTATTGGTATGCCTACAGCCGGCTTGATTTGGGCGATACGGCCTACAACTCTGTCATTCTGAGTCTGAATTTTGAGGCTGAAGGACGGGCCATCGCCAGCCGGGTCAATTTTCAGGTATTCAATTTTGAGCAGGTGGATGCCTGGCTGCGGGATAGCAGCGGCCCGGTCGATAGCTTGGGGTTAGGATCGCCGGCTAGCGCTGATTTTGACGTAAATACCGGCGAGCGCTTCTGGTCGGGTCCGCTTGCTCCCAGCGAGGTCTACTACGTCCGCATATTTAACCTTTCGCCGAGCCCGGTACAGTACCGCCTGACGGCCTTGGGACAGAAAAGCTCCCA
>JBFGLD010000642.1:0-4403 GCA_041576335.1 Anaerolineae bacterium
GTCGGTTCGACGGTGCGGGTCAACTCGATTACCAGGCGCATACCTTGGCGGTCCGACTCGTCTCTCAAATCGGTGATACCTTCGATTTTGCCATCGCGCGCGAGTTCGGCAATTTTTTCGGTCAAATTGGCTTTGTTGGTTTGATAAGGCAGCTCGGTAATCACCAGGCGGTTACGATTTCGACTCATTTCTTCGATATGGACTTTGGCCTGGACGGTCATTCGGCCACGGCCTACGGCATAGGCCGACCGAATCGAGTCGTTCGGTTCGCCACCGCTCTTTTTGCCGTTGTCGTAACGAAAGGCCATCCCCCCGGTTGGAAAATCAGGTCCTTTTATGAACGTCATCAAGTCGTCCACGGTAACGTCTTTCCTTTTGGCCACCCGGTCCAGCATAAACATTAGGGCGTCGCAAATTTCGCCCAAATTGTGCGGCGGGACACTGGTGGCCATGCCTACGGCAATACCGGCGGCACCATTGACCAGGAAATTGGGTATACGTGTTGGCAAAACTTTAGGTTCGGTCAGGCTTCCGTCAAAATTATCTGCAAAATCGACGGTATCCCGGTCAATATCAGCCAAAATTTCATCAGCCAGAGAGGCCATTCGAGCCTCAGTATAACGCATGGCGGCGGGCGGATCGCCGTCAATGGAACCGAAGTTCCCCTGACCGTCAATAAGGGGCGCCCGCATAGAAAAATCTTGGGCCATACGAGCCATCGCCTCGTATACTGCGGCGTCACCATGAGGGTGGTATTTGCCCAACACCTCACCAACGATACGCGCACTTTTTTTGTAGGGTTGATTTGCTCGCAAGCCCATATCGTGCATAGCATATAAAATCCGCCGGTGCACTGGTTTCAGGCCATCGCGGACATCAGGCAATGCCCGAGAAACAATCACGCTCATGGCATAGTCCAGATAAGCCTCTTGCATTTGCTGTTCAATATCTACCGAGCGCACAACTCCTATTTCCATGGCTACCTCCAAAAGTTTCGTAGATGTAAGGCCTAAAGCATGGGGAAACCTGACGAAAAATCATGATTTTTTGGTTCTGTTTTGCCAAAGATCGAGCGGGCAAAGCCTAACCGAATGACGCCAGCCGATATTTGCCACATTTTGTACAAGAACATTAATTCTACACAATATATACTATCATTATAGACATTTTTGACACGGCTGGCAACACCCGCAAACAAATTTATGGGGCTGTCGAGTCCGGCGAACCTACTCTTGCGGTTCGACAGCCCGGGCCTGAGATCCCGCAGCAACATAGCGAAACGAGCCGGTCACGGAAAACGCGTGTGGAGATTTGTGCCGGCAGCGATTGCTGCTACCCGTTTTGGTTTTGTAGGCGACGAAAAAAGAGGGCAAGCTCGAAGCGTTGCCCTCTTAAGGCGCTAATCCATGAATAACTTAGCTGCTGTTTTGATGCCGGCGAATGGCTTTGCGGCGTGCTTTACGAATAGCCCGCTGCTTCGCCAACCGGCGCTGCTCGCTCTTTGAGACAAACCACCGTTTCTTACGGTACGTACTCAGGATGCGTGCTTTTACGATTTCTTTGCGAAATCGTTTTAGCAGCGACTCTTGGCTTTCACCTGATTTTAGGTCTACACTCAACTCATTCTCACCACCTTTCCATTGGGAGAGTTTTAAAAGGTCCTTATCTTCCGAAGAATCTTTAGTTACGCTTATGCGTTCAGTGCAACTTCACCAGCTCCATTGTCGGCGGTGCCTGTAATCACATCGACTTCCGAATCGACAGTTTCGGGAACATCATCAGCAGACTGTTGACCATTGTCGCTGGTATCGACGGGCTCAAGATTCGGAGTTCGATGATGTTGATGATAGCCGGTGCCGGCCGGGATAAGTTTACCCAGTATAACATTTTCTTTCAAGCCGTACAACTCATCCCGCTTGCCTTCGATCGCAGCCTGGGCTAATACGCTGATCGTATGTTGGAACGATGAAGCCGACAAAAAGCTTTCGGTATTAAGTGCGGCTTTGGTAATCCCCAATAAAATGGGGCGACCCGACGCCGGGCGCTTGCTTCGGCCAATCAGCTCTTGATTCATTTGTTGGAACTTCTGATAATCCAGCAGTTCGCCCGGCAAATACTCGCTGCTGCCGCTGGTGACCAGCCGCACCTTGTTGGTCATCTGACGCACAATGACCTCAATATGCTTATCGTGAATCGGAACACCTTGAGAGCGGTAAACCTTTTGCACTTCTTTCAGAAGGTAAAGTTGAGCCGCCCCCCGTCCCAAAACCTGCAGAATGCGGTTGGGATTGAGTGCCCCTTCGGTGAGTTGTTGCCCGACAACGACCTTATCGCCGTCGCTAACCCGAAGTCGCGCCGCCGATTCGATCTCATACTCTTCCTCGTCAACAGACTCCCAACGAACGATCACTTTGTTGTCTTCGCGAATGATCTTGCCGCCGTGCTCTGCCACCAATTCCTGGTCACCTCGCTTGGCTATCTTCCCATTCGCACCGATTTCATCCCCATCTTCAACCATAACCGCCCAGTTTCCGGGAACTTCATACTCGTCCTGACGCATTTCGGATGAGATAACTTTTACCATCCGGCTGCCGTCATCACGATTGACAAGTTCGACCCGACCTTCAATATCGGATATGATGGCCTCACCCTTGGGGGCACGGGCCTCGAACAACTCCTGTACGCGCGGTAGACCGTGCGTAATGTCTTCGACCCCGGCTACACCCCCGGTATGGAATGTACGCAGGGTCAACTGCGTACCCGGCTCGCCGATGGATTGGGCTGCAACGATACCAACGGCTGCGCCGATTTCGGCCAGCCCGCCTCGAGCCAAGTCAACACCGTAGCACTGGCTGCAAATCCCGTGTTCAAGCTCGCAAAAGAGCGCCGAACGCACAATTATTTCGTCTAGCCCGGCTCGTTCGACGCGGGGATAGGCAGCCTCGCTAAGTAACTCGTTTTTCTCTACAACAACCTCACCGGTTTCTTTATCGACGACGTTACTTAAAGAAACACGGCCCAACACGCGCTCTTTGAAAGTCTCACCCCAAGCCACGCTGTCGGATGTAGTAATGCGCATACCGTTCTTAGTCTCACAATCTTGAGCGTTGATAATGACATCTTGAGCCACATCGACCAGCCGGCGGGTTAAGTAACCGGCGTCAGCCGTGCGGAGGGCCGTATCGGCCAAACCTTTTCGGGCACCGTGGGTCGAGATGAAATATTCCAGGGCGGTTAACCCTTCGCGGAAGTTGGAGCGAATGGGCAAGGCGATAATACGCCCGCTGGGATCGGCCATCAGCCCGCGCATGCCGGCTAGCTGGCGAATCGGCTGGAAGCCACCCTTGGTAGCCCCGGAGTCGGCCATAATCTTGATCGGGCTTTCGGGGTCGATCGAATCGCGCACGGCCTCAGTGACCTCGTCGGTTGCGTCGGTCCACAGCTGCACCGTTTTCACATAGCGCTCATCTTCGGTAATGAGACCCCGTCGATATTGCTGCTCAGCCTTGTTTACTTGTTCGGTTACCCTTTCTAAAATCTCTTGCTTTTTCGCAGGTACGGTGATATCGGACACAGAAATGGTCGTCCCGGAACGCGTTGCATACTTAAATCCGATCTTTTTGATTTCGTTGACAAAGTTGGCCGTAGCCTCCAAACCCAGCGTATTGTAGCTGACCCCGACCAAGTCTTTGAGCGCACCCTTATCCAAAACATCGTTAACGTAGCGTAACGCTTCCGGCAAGATCTGGTTAAAAAGCGCCCGGCCGACCGAAGTATCGATCGGTGTCGTTTGGGACCCGTCTGAGGTGTAATGCAGAAGCTTAATTCTGGCGTGCAGAGCAACTTTGCCTAACGAGTACGCCAGGGCAACTTCATCGAGGTTGGTAAATATTTTGCCTTCACCCTTTTGGCCTTCTTTGTCCATAGTCAGATAGTAGACTCCCAGGACCATGTCTTTGGTTGGCGAAACCACCGGCTCCCCATTAGCTGGCAGAAGGAGGTTACGGCTGGAGAGCATAAGCTCGCGAGCCTCGGTGACGGCTTTCTGCGACAGCGGAATGTGGACGGCCATTTGGTCACCGTCGAAGTCGGCGTTGAAGGCAGAGCAGACCAGGGGATGGATTTGAATGGCATTTCCCTCAACCAAGATGGGCTCAAAAGCCTGAATACCTAAGCGGTGCAAGGTAGGCGCGCGATTGAGCAGAATCGGTCGGGTATGGATTACTTCTTCTAATACCTCCCAAACCTCGGGCCGGCGCTGTTCTACAATTCGTTTGGCCCCCTTTACGTTGTTAGCGTAGTTATATTCCACCAGTTTCTGAATGACAAAGGGGCGGAACAACTCGAGGGCCATGCTCTTGGGCAAGCCACATTGGTGCAGCTCGAGCTCAGGGCCAATCACA
>JBFGLD010000643.1:0-4400 GCA_041576335.1 Anaerolineae bacterium
GGTAAGGCATGAACAACAGCGGCTCGCCCTGACCAAGTTGATAAATGGCCAGGTCGGCAGCAATGAGGTCTGGTTGCACGATCTGTTCATCGTTTTTCAACGCGAGCGTCACACCCATTCTTCTCACACACCCACGGGGATGCCTCCTGCTACAAGCGCTTATGTTTTCTGATCCCGCCCCAAATTTACAGTCACCTGACCCAGAGTGATGTAGGCTAAGCCGTAAACCACAATGGACCCGGCGATGATTGTTGAACTCAGGGCAGGAAAGAGGGGAAAAACCGCAAAGCCGATCACAAACAGGCCGGTACTAGCGAGTAACAACGATGAAGTAGCCCGATACAGTCTCCACAAGGCCACAGCATAGATAATAGCCGCAACATAGACCAAGCCCACCCCGCTAAAGTCCACGGCCAAGTACTGCAGCGTGAGGGTTTGGAGTAACTTGATACCAAGCGGGTCACCTCGAGCAGCCTCAGGCACGGCCATAGCCCATTGGGCTAGAGAGGCCAGCGTCGCCACGATCTCCAGCGTATATCCTAATCCAAAAAGCGTGCCAGCGACGATGGCCGCATTGGGCCTCTTTGAATAAAGGCGAATCGTTAGGGTCAGGATTACCGGCAGGAACAGGACCCCACTCAGATAGACTGAGACCACATATAGGAGATTAGCTGTCTGCTGTTCAGCGAGATGAGCAGCCATGGCAATAGTCGAGCCTGTTGCGCTGCTCGGTGGCTGCCAAAGCAAGAACGTCACGCCGGCAATAATCAGAAGGAAGCCGGCCAGTATGGCCAAAACCATAATTAAACGGGCAGACATGAATAGACCTCCTTACTCCTAATTGGTCCATAGCCCATAACTCACTCGAAAAGATTGGCTAATCTTAGCTTGCTTGTCGTTCATGATTTTACCTTTGTATTTCGGTGGGGAAGCCCTCTGTATGTTTACGGCTGTTTTTATGAACGGCGGAAAAATAATGTTCGATGAGCTCGACTGCCTTGGCTATGCCATCCTCGGCACGAATTGTTCTTCCCAGCTCGTCAGCACGCTGGCGTAGGGCTTCATCGCCGGTTGCTATGCGGATAGCTTCGGCCAGCCGCTCGGCGGTTAGACGCTTTCGGGAGATCGGCTGCGGTCCCACCCCAAGTTGGTAGACCTGCCGACCCCAGAAGGGCTGGTCGGCAAAAAAGGGGACGATTACCGCCGGCACGCCGGCCCGCAGTCCGGCAGCCGTCGTGCCCGCACCGCCGTGATGGACCACAGCCGCAACCCGTGGAAATAGCCAATCATGGGGCACCTCACTGACTTTCAAGACAGTATCAGGCAAACCTCTATCGCCAAGCTCGCTCCAGCCGCCAAGCAGAATGCCTCTCCGGCCGGCCCGCTGCAGGGCGTCGACCACCAGCCCGGTCAGAGTTTCCGCCTCACGATCAACCATGCTGCCAAAACCGACGTAGACAGGCGGTGATCCAGTCTCCAAGAACCGTCTCAACTCGGCCGAGGGCTGCCACTTCTCGTCGGATTCAAGAAACCAATAACCGGTCACGTGTTTGTGGCTGTCCCAATCGGTTGGCTTGGGAATGACATGGGGGCTGTAGCCGTAGATAATGGGCATCTCAGACAGGTCGAGCGATTGATAGACCCGCCAGGGTACAGGCGGCAGGTTGAGAATTTCTCGCCGGCAATCGTCGGCGATGCCTTTGAACATGCGGTAAGAGAGCAGATTATTCAGCCGGAAGCTAAGCCAATTGAATTCGCCTTGAAAGGGAAGCCACCTTGGAATCTCGGACGCAACCGGGTTGGAGAAAGCCCGCGTCGGGGTGAAGGGTTGCAGGAAAGCGGCCACAGAAGGGATCTGCAGCGCCTCGGCCACGTGATATGACAAAAAGGCCAAGGTGGAGTAAAGAATGCCGTCGCTCCCCTGGCAGGCCTGCTTGATATCGACGACATATTGGTGGGCAACCGGCTTGAGGTTTCGCTTAATCCATTTGAACAAGCGGATCGGATTGTGGCCGATCCGGCGAATATCTTCCTCAAGGGCCTGGCGGGGATCGGCGTGTACCGGGGCAAAGCCCAGCCCCTGACCGCGGATAAATGTCTCAAATTCAGTATCGGCGGCCAGCTGGACGTGGTAGCCGGCTGCCTGAAGTCCTCGGCCAAGGGCGACGTAGGGCTGAATGTCGCCCCGTGACCCGACTGTAGCAATGGTGATGTTCATCGTATTCTAATCTCCCTTTTGGGACTTGTGGTCATAGGCCGGCGTCAGAGGCGCTGGTTGGTCTGCTGCCTGCCGTTTGGCCTTGCGCCCGGCTATGATCACCCAGGCAGCCATGATGATGAAACCCAGAACCGCAAGTTGCCCTACCGCGTTGCCGATTCGCGGGTATAGGGTCGCAACGCTGGAGGCGATAGGCGCCTCGACCCACAGCGTGCGCTCCCCGGCAAAGTGGTCGGCGGTGGCCATTGTCCGGCCGTAGGCGTCGACCGCCATGGATATCCCCTGATCTTCCTGGCGCACGATGACCACGCCATTTTCAACGGCTCGAAAAGTCGCCATAGCGGCGTGCATCGGCCCCATTTCCTGCCAGACTTTGGAGGGTGAAAGTAGAATATCTACATCAAGGCGTCCGGCTTGTGATACCGTGAGTGGGAAGTCGGTATCCCAGCAGATGATCCCTGAAAGTTTGCCATATGGGGTTTCGAAGGCTTGCAGGATGCCGTCGCCGGGTAAGGTGCCTTCGACGGCGTTCCCACCATATTTGATATGTTCGAGAACGAATTCGCCGTTGGGATCGGCCACAAATAGCTTGTTTTCGATGAGTCGGGCTCGATCAGGAAAGATGGTGAAGACCGGCATCGCCAGATAAACGCTCTCCTCAGCGGCAATGGCCTGGCCTTGTTCGAGCAGGGTTAGCACATCTTCTTCCAGTCCGAAAACTGCCTGCTCCGGCCACATGACGATCTCGGCGCCATTCCGGGCAGCTTGAACAGTCTTTTTTAGATAGGCAGCGTGCAGGGCGGTTGTTTTGTCACGGAAGGCGACCTCATCCGCTTCGAGCAGGGCAAACAATTCGCCCGCATGCGTTTCCTCAACGGTAAAGGAGGCGATAGTGACCGTGTCCGCGGGCTCCGGCGCGAAAAGTAATCGACCCCCACCATAAGCTACGACCAGCAGTAGAACGGCGCCATAAATCGCTACACCGCGCCTGATCTGCGACCAATTAAAGTGTTGTTCCCAGGCCCAGTTGACGACCGAGGCAAACCAGCTTGTCAGAAAGGGGATGCCCCATAAACCGGTAACGGCAGCTAGCTGCATAACGATAGGCAGGCCATATTGGGTATAGCCCTGCGCGCCAAAGCTGCCCATTGGGTTCGCGCTAGACATCGTAACGTATTCGGTTGCAGTGACGGCCAGGGGAAAGATTAACGTTGCGGCAAAACGCGACCCCAGGCGGGGCGTCAGCAGCCGGTCGACCAACAGCGGCAAAACGCCAAACAGAGCCGCAACCGCCATGAAAATCAAGTAGTCGGGCATCGGGAAGGGTTGCAGCTTATACCAAGAAAATATCGACGGGATATAGATGGCCAACCAGATCAGGATGACCCCTGACCAGACTTTTTGTGCACGCAAAAATCGCAGCGCGAATATCGGCGCAATCCAGACGAGCGGGGCCACAACCCATTTGCCAGACGTAAACAGACTCAGGATAGCAAAGAGCGCCAGCATAAGGAAGGCCCCCCGCTTGGTTTGCGGTGAGGATATAACAGGACTTTTTCTCATCTGATCTTCTCCTTTTAAACCCGGATGGTCTTTGTCGCCAATGCCCGCGCGAGGATTAATCCAGGGAGAATGTTTTCTCCAGTTTTGTAGATGAACCGTAACGAACCCGCCGCGAATTCGGCGCGTGATTAGCAGGTCGGGTGCAGTGAGGCGTCGGGTGGTGACCGCCAGGCCTTTACGCTCTAGCGAACAGTCTGGAGAAGCCAGGGTAGGGTATTAATTGGATGATGTCGAAGGCGATCAGTCCCGCTTTCACCAGCGGCAGTGTGTTGAGAACCGCGTTAGCCTCTTCAATATCCGCGCATTCGAGCACCAGGACAGCACTGGGCTGGTCCTGGCGGAAGTATAGCTCGCGGACCAGGCCAGCTTGATACAGTTCCCACACCCTGGCCGCTTCCTCCTCCTTAAGGTGAGGTTCGAATTCCTCCCCCGTGACACCTGGTACATCTCTTTCGATTGCCAAGATCATCATAAAATTGCACTCACAATTCTAAGAACTTCTTGCTGCCCACCGCCAATTTTACCCCGCCGCCCTTCAAAATCGGCTGAACGCATCGGTAGCGTGCCTACAATTCGACCACAATGATTAGTCGTCATGATTAGTTATGTTCTTGAAACC
>JBFGLD010000644.1:0-4398 GCA_041576335.1 Anaerolineae bacterium
AGAATTCGATTACGAACAGACAGATGTCGACTGTATGGTTTTTAACTTCAGGGTCTACGCATCCGTCCTAGCCAAGGCAATTCGCTCGGCGTGCTGGGAGAGAAAAATGCGGCCACTTCTGTCGTCGGTCACCACTTGAGATAGAACAACGAAAGCATTACGAGTGTCAAATTCAGCAAAAACTGAAATCATACAGACGAGACTGCTTCAGCACCCAGCCGTCAGCGCCTGGCGAGAACTACGATCAGCGCGCGTAGAGCCCGAACAGGTCGATGTTCTAAAGGAAGAAAGCCAGAAAACAGCCGTATACCGGCTCGTTCGTGTCGGGGAAGTAGGCTCAGCCGTCATTGCTAAGCGGTGCTGGAAAAGTACAGCACTGATAGAACGCACTATCTATGAGGAGATCTTGCCGAACTTACCCTTGCCCATGCTGCATTACTACGGCTCCGTTGAGGAGCCAAATGGGGAGTTCTGTTGGTTGTTCCTCGAAGACCTTAGCGGTGATGAGAAGTATCAGCCCCGTATTAGAGAGCATCGCGTTGCTGCTGCGCGGTGGCTGGGCATTATGAACACTGCTGCAGCGGGTATTGCAGCCGCAACGCATCTGCCTAAACGGGAACCGGAACATTACTTAGAGCTTCTTCGATCAGCCAATGACAACATCCTATCGAATTTTGCCAATCCTGCATTGACTGCTGAAGATCTAAGGTTGTTGGAAACCATTGTCGCTCACTGTGATTACCTGAGCGTACACTGGAGTCAGTTGGTGTCTGCCTGTGAGGGAATGCCCCAAACGCTCATCCATGGCGACTTCATCAAAAAAAACGTGGGGGTCCGAAGCGGTCGAGATGGGTTCATCTTTCTACCCTTCGACTGGGAGAAAGCAGGCTGGGGTATTCCGGCTGAGGATATTTCAAAGGTCGACATCCCTACTTATTGGTCAATCGTGAAAGACTATTGGCCGAGGTTAAGCATCCAACGCCTTAAACGGCTGGCCAATGTGGGCAAGATCTTCCGCTGCCTCGTATTTCTTGATTGGCTTGCCCCAAGCCTAGCGCACGAATCGGTAGAGCAACCTATGAATGACATGGGACGTTGTGAGACGTGGTTGGTCGACATAATTCAAGCAGTGGAATGGAAGGACTAAGCTAATAGGCTCATCACTTTTTCAGTTACCCAACCTGCAACCATTTACGCGTAATCCTAAAGCCCTGTTTATTGACAACAAGTCCCCCGACGGTCGGATAACAATCTTCGATCGGGAGCCTAATTCCTACGCAAGCACCTTTCCGAGCGAGATCATAACATGTCAGTTGGCGGATGGGAGCCAACTACGGCTTTTATGCAAGTACACGGCTGGATGCAGCCATCAATCGTATGGGCACCGGGGTGGCATTGCCTACGAAGCCGAAGTCTATCGTCATGTGTTGCAGCGATTACCAGTTTCTACGCCCACGTTATACGGAACTCATAAAGATGCAACCACTGGCGAGACATGGCTTATCCTCGAATATATCGACAAAACTTTGCGTGTCAAGGACTCTCGTGATCTTACCGTAATGCAGGCGGCTGCTCATTGGCTGGGACGATTTCATAGGGTCAGTCAGTTACGCCTCTCAGAAGCCTCGCTATCATTCCTCAATAAGTATGATGCTGAATATTATCTCGGCTGGGCAGAGCGGACATCGTTGTTCGCCGGTCAATTACACCGTCGTTTTCCATGGCTGGCGACCCTTTGCCAGCGTTTTGAAAAGGTCCTTGATACATTGTTGGAGCCGCCAAAAATTATTATCCACGGCGAGTATTACCCGAGTAATATTCTTTTCCGTCAGGGGACGATTTACCCTGTCGACTGGGAATCGACTGCCGTTGCTATAGCTGAAATAGACTTGGCCAGCCTGATAGAAGATTGGCCTATGGAAACGGCCAGACTATGTAAGGCTGAATACCAAGCAGCTCGCTGGCCCGAAGGCGCGCCAGCTGATTTTGAGCGCAAGCTCGAGGCCGTACAATTTTACTGGCACTTTCGCTGGCTAGGTGACCGGCCTGAGTGGACCCTTCAGGAGCAAGCGTTAAAACGTTTTGCCCGGTTACAATCTTTGGGTGAGCGTTTTGGGCTGATTTAGATATGAATCTTGCTACTGAGATGAATCAGCGGAGGTCGAGATGTGAATGGGCAGCTGTCTAACACAGCCGCTGACAGCATTTTGCGTCAATATCTTGAGTGTCGAAAAGCAGTTCTCAGAGAATAAGATAAAGAAACTGGTGCATCAAGCGGAGCAACTGGGCGCGTTGGTCTTGGTCTAGGCATACCAGCATCTGAAATATTATGAAAAAGTAAATTTGGTGGTTTTAGTGCTTTTCGTCCGTTTGCGGTTTCATCGGAGCAAGATAGGTTATTACGCTATTTGGCTTAAGCCAAATAGCGTAATAATTTGATACTAGAATACGCGATTCGTAGTATTCAAAATATACCACAAGATAGTAGACAAAACAGACAAAACTCCCTATACTCTAGCCCATTATCTTAACGTCTACCTTTTCTGGATGAGACGTCCCAGACTTCCTATCTGCTTCCGTACGCCAAGTTCCCGACCACGCCCATTTCCTTGCCTTAAAAAACATTAATATTGGCATGCACATGGATGTGTGCCAATTTTTTTTGGATAGATTTGTTATCCGGTATATGAGGTCGGGCATTGTGCTGCCTAAGTTTAGCCTGGTTCTTTGGCTCGACTGTGTTAAGAGATTGTTCAAAAAGCCGGATCAACAGGAGTGGCAGTGCTACAATATTGCTTTTGACCTAGCACTGCGAGTCCTTGACCATCATGAATACCTTTTTGAACAACTTCCAACTGACCGCAGCCACAACCATGTTGCATAATTGTCAGGCTCTTTCTCAACCAGGAATTCAATAATCGGTCAATTAACGAATCAGACTGCGCTCATATGCTGAACCGAAGACACAATGATGTGACTCGGCCGGCGAGCGTCGAGACGCTCAAGCCGTTTAACCGGCCTCGACGACCACGCCGCCCGGTTGTTTGGATTCTGACCGTCCTACTGCTGCTGACGACGTTAGCTTGCGCATTCCTCGGGCCAAACTCCCGGCCAACGATCGAGCGAGTCGTCATGCTTACCCGGCTGCCCACTTATACCCGAACCCCCCTACCCGACCTTATGGCCGTAGCCACGACGGCACCGCCCAGCGTTATGGCACCGGCAGAGATTTCCGCAGTTTTGCCCGCCGCGCCTCCCGTATCGGCAAACCCTGCCCAGGTCGTGACCGTGGTTTCGCCCGGCCCGACATCAAACTCGCCGAGCGTCCCGTTAGAGAGTGGGCCACCGTCGCCTCCGGCTGCGCCCCCCACGGGGTCGGCCGGCGCAGCTGTGAATGCCGCGGCTGCAGCGGCTCCGCCAGCAGCCCAGCAGAGCAGTACCGCAGCGGCTGCACCAACGCCGGCGGCAACAACCGCAGCCGCAGCCCCCCTGCCCAGCAATACGCCCACGGCCACTGCCACAAACAGCCCCACGCCGACCGCGACGCCGACCATGGCTGCGACCGCAACTCAAACGCCTCTGCCCGAGGACTGGGCATTTAGCGGAGTCCGGCTCTACCCCGACGAGTACGACGATGGGTTATTGTTATATGGCCAAGTCACCAACAACACCGGCGCCGCGCAGGAGTTGTTCGAAATCACCGGCACTTTTTTCGATGCCCAAGGCCAGGTTATTGCCGAACCGGACAGCAGTTATGCCTACTGGCCGGGCTACGTGCTGCCCGCCGGCGGCCGCATGCCGTTTGAGCTGGTTGTCGACGGCATAGACAGCGCGGCTAAGTTCGATTTGCAGGTTGAAGCCGAACCCAGCGGCGAAACTGCTCGCCAGGATTTTACATTTTCAGACATTAACCAGTGGACTGAAGATGACGTCTACTGCCTGGAGGGTAACCTGCGCAACCCCGGCAGCGAATTGGAAGAGTATCTGATCATTGCCGCAGTCTTGTATAACAGTCAAGACGAGGTGGTCAACTTTGGCGATTACGAGGAATTCGGTCGCGCTGGGTTGGTGGGCGATGAAACCTCAACCTTTGAGATTTGCGTTAGCCCGCCCAATCAGGGCGTAGCCAGGTACGAGCTTTTGGCCTGGGGGCAGTGAACTCGTTTGGCGGGTCAGCTGCTAGGCGGAATGCGCACTTCAGGCGGAGTCCTAAAGCTCGGATTGTTGTAACCTAATAAGCTTTCCGAAAATCAGATTTGGAGGGGGGTGATGCCAGAGAAATAACCCAGTAGAATCAGACGATTGATTGATAATCAATCACAAGACCCAATTCAAAAATTTCAAAAACTTAGGAGATTAACTTGATGAAACAGAAAACACTATTGATTAAGAGCGCCC
>JBFGLD010000645.1:0-4396 GCA_041576335.1 Anaerolineae bacterium
GCAAAATGCGCAGCGCCCGCAGGGTATTCCAGCGGCTGGGCTGTCCCACCTTCTCCAGCTCAAAAAAGACGCGGCCCGGAGGTTTGTTCTGCAACACCCAGGTGCCATCGGGTCGTTGCTTTTTCTTGAGCAGGTCAATTGCGTCGGCCATGCGCGGGTCTGGCGGAATGTTTCGTTCCTGGAAATAATCAAGGACGCGCATCAGATCATAACGCCAGCGAGGTGGAAAGGAGAAGCGGGTCATCCTAGCATCGACCACCTCACCGGTGCGGTGGGAGCGGAACAGCCGGTGAATAAGCAGAAATTCGACCGCCCGGTTTTGGCTGTCCGTTAGGCGTGGGTCAGGCCGGCGTTTTTCATACTCCCGCAGCCCTTCCAGCACGCTGATGGTGGTATGAAAGGAACTGTGGCTGGCGCCTTTGTAGGACTCGCAATTCCAACCGCCATCGGCCATTTGTTGGTTCAGCAGATGCTCGATCAGTCCGGCCAGCCGCTCATCCTGATGATTGAAGTAGGCCAGAATGGACAGGACCATCCCGGTCACACAGGTTTCGCTGTGTTTAAAGGAACGAAAGAAGTTGATGCCGCCATCGGCGTAAAAGCCCTTATCCAGCAGGTGCCGGCAGGCGCGCTGGGCCTGGGGATGGTTAGGCTCAAGCCCCAATCGACGCAGCAAGAGCATGGTGTAGGTCGTTGAGATCCACTTTGGGCTGTACAAACCGCCGCCCCACAGCCCGGAGGGTTCTTGATAGGTGAGCAGTTCAGCGCCCCAGCCGGTGGTGGATATCTGCGGACGTTCGGCCTGCACGGCTGCCTCATCCGCTCTCAATAGATCTCGCTGGGTTTGCCAACGAATGGCCGGGTCGCCTTGCAACAACCACTGAATGACGGCATCTTGTTGGGGCATGCGTAATTCCTTCCAGGCGGCACCCAGGCTGGGTGTTGATTAAGGTTGTATTGTAAGCCTTTTGACCGCTTTCACACAAGCCGTATGCTTCAGCTACCTGGTATCGGAGGTGGGCGAACAATTTCGCAGCATTTGGCACGAGGCGCTGGCTCAGGCCGGCCTACCATTGCCCTCTACCGGCTGCGAGCCATTCCGGAACACGCCCTGGCATCTGGCCAGGCACTGAAAGAAAATTGATAAAGCCTCTGCGAATCTCTATGCCTGCTCGGTGTCCTCTGTGTTCCTTAATCCATCCAAACAATCGGCGCGGGCTCATCAAGAAACTGAACCGGGGCTTGACCGGTGGGGCGCCCTGGGCGGCAAGGGTACTACTATACACCAGCTTTGAGTTGACCAGCGAGGCATTTAATATGGTCTGAAGTATATTGGGCCTGGGCGAAATATGAATATATTTTCTGATCAAGCGACTTCATAGGTGTTGGTTGCTTCATTAAACGCTATCCCGGTACCTTCATGGGCCTTCTCGCCGGAAAACGCACGTTGAAAGAAATCTTTGATATTGTCATTGCGGTCTGCTGTATCACCAAAAATTTCATGATCAAACTTGACATTATTGGCATTCGTAAAGTTGATGTAATTTGCACGCTTGGCGTTAAGCTTTCTGACGGTATTCCCCAGACGGTTCGGACTGATAATATCCGATGCATCTAATGCCGCATCGCGTTCGTTGATAGTAATATAAACCCGCATGGCGTAACGGAGTCGATCGACCCAACCGGCATGGTTCTGATTATCGACATCCGCTTGATGTAACACGATATTGTCGAAAAAGCGGGTTTCTCCCGTAAATATCGGGTCTTCGATATATCCTTGAAACAGGAAATTGCCCATACTGTGCATCAGCAAGTTGAATGAGACGCCGCAATCGGTTGTGATGGTTTCTGTAATGTAACGCCCAATCTTTTCAAATATTCGGTCGAGAGCGACATTGGAAATTTTTGCAATTGCCTGGGCCTTTTTGTACTCGTCGATGATAAATCCACCCGGATTAGAAGGCCAGGAGAATAGAACGACACCAACTTTATAGCGCTGTTGAAGTTGGCGGGCTTGCTGTAGACATTCTACGAAAGATTGGTTAAAGCCGTGAACATAAAAAAGACCGTCACGCTCACTCTCTTTCAATATATCTCTGAATTCAATGAAAGCATCTCGGCTAGGAAGCGTTTCAATTGTTAGCTCATCCGGCTCAGGAATAATTTCGAGGATCCATTTCCTGTTTTTGAATTCAGCCCAGGCCAGCCGGATTTCCGCCGCTCCTTTTTCATTGGGCCGTTCACCAAACAACCTTTCATTTTTGGCGCTTTCGTCAGTAACTTGCCTGTTAGACACAACCAATATTTTCTTCGCCATTTTTCTCCTATGGTCTCTCTCTGTCCAGATTAAGATAGCCTCGTTATGGCTATCATTAACCAATCCGCAAACTTTCCATCACCACCCGGCAGTGATCATATATCCAAACATCCACAGCAGCCGGCCGGCCAAACCAGTTGGGCCCGGTGGCATCTGCACAGGTCTGGGCTACGGCATCCGGATATCTATCGAACACGTACCACTGATTTTCAAAGCCTACTTCCGCCGCGATAGCCAAGAAATCAACCTGCTGTAGTGCGGCAGCGGCGTTGGCCCGTATTTCCGGCATGTTCTCTTTTTGGATCCCCACATCCTCACGGGTGCCGAGCTAAAATAGTCAACGGGACTAAACGATGGGTAAGTATAGGCAAAAATGAGAAAGCCTACAACATTTACTTCGCGAAACAAATCACTACTTCGTGCAGGTCTCGGGAACGCTGACCCGCAGTCGCGCCGGGGCTTCGAGTCAGACATAGACAAAGGGGATTGAAAGCCTTTCGGTAAGATCGCCTGCACCATGCGACCGATAAACTGCTCCCGTGTCAAGGCGATCACTTTTTTTTGCCCGTTCGATGGTCGCGATAGCAATAGCTCACCTGGCCTGTTTCTCCGTCACACGATACCAGCCGCAACAAGGCTTGCCGACATCCCGGCCGGGCGTAGCGGACATTGAGCCACGCCTGCAGGCGGGTCGACGTCGCCTGGCCAAAGTAACCCGGCCGCACATGCCCGCCCTTTCCTTCCACTGCCAACACGTTCACGAAACCTTCGCCAAACTTCATGCCAATCTGCAGGTCTTTCAGCTTCAGCCGGCACACCTCCGAGGCGCGCAAACCCGAATCGACCATCAGCGAGACCAGGGCCGCATCCCGTTTGCCCTTGACCGACCCGTCGCAGGCGGCAATCAGCTTCTGCACTTCCTCAGCCGTCAAGGTGCGCTGGACCTTGATCTTCACTTTGGGTACCCGCAGCGCCCTGGCCACCGGCTCGTCGATGATTTCCTCCTCGCGACACCAATTCAAAAAGGAGCGCACGGCAAACACGGCCTGACGCACCGTGGCCGCCGACCAGTTGTCGAACAGCCCCGCCCCCCATTCCCGCAGCAGGGTTTTGCTGATTTGCCCTGGCTCGACTACCTCGCGCTCCTCGAGCCACCGGCTCAATCTTTCCATATGCCAATCATACTTTTCCAATGTCGCCAGACTCAGCCCTGCCTGTCGCAGCGCAGCCAGCCATTCCCTGATTGTAATTCTTAATTCGGTTTGATGTTTCACGGGTCCCTCCGTTAAGTATGTGGTTGTTAAGGTGCAAAATTGCTTTTGCCCAGCATACTTCGGAGCCACTTACATCTCTCAGCAAAACAGGACCTTGGTACTGGTCATTCTACTACCATTGTTCAAAAGCCCAGCAATTAGGCGATATGCGGCCGATATCTGGCTCGTATCCGGACAAGGAGGAACCTATGACCCACAAAAATCAAGAGAATCACCTGGCTTATGCCGTGATTTTTCTGACCAGCATGATTTATGCGCCGCTGCTCAGTTTGTGGCAGCGCCGCGACCCGATCGGCTTTAATAACAACACCTGGCTGACCGTCGTGGTCGGCTGCGGCTATACGCTGCTCTATGCCCGGTTGATCTTACCCGCTTGGGCCTGGCTGCGCATCTGTAAGTGCTTTTTCTTCGCCTGTATCCCGATTATCGCCCGAAGCCTGCTCCTCAACAGCTTGCGCAACTATGACCTGGACCGGAACAGCGGAGGTAGGAGGGATGAATGAGCAAAACCAAGCCCTGGCCCACGGTCGCCAACCGGCACCGGCACGAGGCCATTATGAAGAGCGGCGAGATCACCGTCGCCGCCCGGGGCATGCTCAAGGACCTCGACGAACTGCGCCAGGCGGTCAGAAGCAGCAACATTGCCCTGGCCCTAGCCATCGTCAAGAGCATCGAGCTGCAATTCAGGTTCATCCAGGAAGCTTCGCAGACGGTCATCACCACCCTGGAGAGCGCCCCCAGCAGCGAGGAGGGTTGAGCCGTGAGCTATACCAAGGTTTCTGACGCGGCAGTGCGCGAACTCGGC
>JBFGLD010000646.1:0-4395 GCA_041576335.1 Anaerolineae bacterium
AGGCGATTTTAAGCGGTTTGGCCTCATATGTCATCGGGCATGAACTCCTTCTTCAGAGCCGTTAGTGCTAATAAACTGCCACGAGTGGGGTAGGTGAACCAGCCCCTCACCTTGTTCCAAATTGGCTGAAACGTCAAAGCTGGCGGCTTTGTAAACAATGTGGTAAGGACGCCAGGCAAAGTAGTCGCTAACTACGCCCAGATCCAGATGGTAGCTCCCGCTCAAGAGATTAAGGCTGCTGATAGTCATTTCTACCAGACCTTCTTGTCCGGCCTGAAAATTGGCAGCAGCGCCGGTTCGAGCCGAATTGGTGCCGATGACCCAGGTATATTCATGGTGAATGTCGCAGTAGAAAACAGGCTCCTTAACGGCGCGATTGCAGCGAAATCGAGCCTGAATCGTGACCGGTTCGCCACTGAGGAAACTGTGGCGTGGGGAACTGCTGCAGTCCAATAAGCGCACTTCCAGGATATCGACGGCACGCCGGTTTTGACTCACCCCAGTCTGCTGCATCACGCCCTCATCGATCTCTCGCTCATTCTCGCGGTATTTACCCGTATAATATTCGTCCAAAACTTCGCGAACATTACCCTGACGAATATCTTGACCTCGATACAGCAATAAGGCCCGATCGCATAGTTTTTCCAGCATACTGCGGTCGTGGCTGACAACAACCATTGTTTTGCCGGATTGGCGAAACTCGTTAATCTTTTCGATGCATTTTTCCCGGAACATATAGTCGCCTACAGCCAGGACTTCATCAACCAAAAGAACGTCGGGGTCCACATGGACGGCTACCGAAAAGCCCAGTCGAACATACATCCCGGAGGAGTAGCGCTTAACCGGCGTGTCGATGAACGGTTCCAACTCGGCGAAGGCAACGATCGAGTCAAATTTGCGTCGGATCTCGTTGTCACTCATGCCCAAGATGGCCGCATTGAGGTAGATATTTTCACGTCCGGTCAAATCCGGGTGAAAACCGGCTCCGACCTCGATCAGTGCGGCGACGGACCCCTGGACATTGAAATGACCGGAGGTAGGACGGGTAATGCGAGAAAGAAGTTTCAAAATTGTACTTTTGCCGGCACCGTTGGGCCCTACCAGGCCGAACGTTTCTCCGGCCTGTACGTGAAAGCTCACATCTTGCAAAGCCCATAAGGTGCGTTTGGCTTCGGCCTCGCTGTTCCCAAGCAAGCGGGAGGTTAGACCGGAAAAAGCATCGCGCAAACTGCCTCGGCCGGCTCCAATACGGTAACGTTTAGAGATATTTTCAAAAGAGATTACGGTTGACATTGTCACTCTCAAATTACATCTGCAAATTCAGTTTCGGCCCACTTAAAATAAACGTAGGCGCCAACAAGTAAAGCCGCACTAAGAATAACTGCAGGCAGCAGCGACGTTAATTCTGGAACTCGATTCCATAGTAAAATCTGGCGATAAGCGTCGATGATACCTGCCATGGGGTTCAACATATAGAGCTTGAGAAAGCGCTCGGGTACCATACTGACCGGGTAAATTACCGGCGTTAGATATAGCCACAGTTGCAGGGCTACGGGAACCACAAAGCGCACATCGCGATACGAGACGTTGAGAGCCGCCAGAATAAGACCAATGCCCAGGGCCAAGATAATTTGAAGTACAATCAGGACCGGCAGTATGAACAAACTGGCATTAATCGGGGCTTGATAAAAGAGCATCATGCCGACGAAAACAATCCCGGCAAAGCAAAAGTCTACAAAACTGGCCAGGACCGAAGCTAACGGCAGAATTTCGCGGGGGAAATATACTTTGGTTACCAGGTTGAGGTTGTTGACCAAGCAAGGCGCGGCGAAACTTAACGAGGAACTAAAGAAAACCCATGGCATGATCGCGGCAAAGTAAAACAAGGGATAAGGAATTCCATCAGTTGGAACTCGAACAATGCGCGAAAAAATCATAGAAAAAATCAGGGTTAAGGCTAAAGGTTGCAGAATCGCCCAGGCCATGCCCAATAGTGATTGCTTGTAGCGTATTTTCAGATCGCGTATTGTCCATTTGACCAACAGTTCGCGGTAGCTAATGAGCTCTGACAGATTAGCAAGCATTATAGAATTCAACCTCTTCAACTTGATTTTAAGGGGATATTTGTCATTAGTAACTGGTACGACCAACGATCACGGTTTGTAGCCATTCTCTTCCACGAAAATGACCCGACTGCCTTGGGGACAGAAATGGAAGGGTATCGGCCGTAGTTCTGACAGCGCTCGGCATATTGCCGCGTGTCTGTATGGTGGGGCGTAAAGGAGTAGAAAACCTCCACCGCCGGCGCCCAAAATTTTGCCGCCAATTGCGCCCGCCGCGCGAGCCTGCTCGTACCAGGCGTCAATTTGTGGATTGCTGATACCGGCGGCCAGCTTGCGCTTCTCCAGCCAACCGGTATGAAGAATTTCGCCAACGGCGTCAACGTCGTTATGGCCTAAGGCCTCACGCAGCTGGTGGGCCAGGTTGACCATGCGGTTCAGGGAGGCGCGCTTGTCTTCTTCACTTCGCGTATTTTTTGATTGCTCGCTGAGAATGTCATCAGCCCTCCGGGTAAGCCCGGTGTAGAGCATTAAGAGCGAGTCCTGAAATTGTTGGCGAGTCCCCGGTGCGGAAATGATGGGTTCGGCAAAAACAGAACCGTCGGGATTAAAGCGGATATACTGCAGCCCGCCGTAGGCAGCAATGTACTGGTCTTGCTTGCCAATTGGTTTGCCGCACCGTTCGATTTCGATCAGACACGCCTCGCGAGCCAGTCGCTCTGCACCGGCCATATGGCCGCGGTAGGCATATAACGCGTTAAGTAAGCCTACCGTATAGCTGCTCGACGATCCCAACCCGGTCCCTTCAGACGGGATGTCGGAGATTGAAGTGATTTCAATGCCCTGTTTAATTCCGAGCAAGCCTAAGGCCTCCCGGATCAACTCGTGTTTTAACTCCTTGACACCGCCAACAATCTCGGTGATCGAGTAGCTGGCCCGGATCTTGTGATCAAATTTGGGGTTGACGGTAATATAGATGTACTTGTCGATAGCAGTGCTGACCACGGCTCCCTGGTCTTGTTCGTAATATGCTGGTAGGTCGCTGCCTCCGCCAGCAAAGCTGATGCGTAGTGGAGTCCGGGTGATAATCATAATTTCTCCTCGTCAATGTTAGGGTGTTCTAATTGCGTCGAACGTACAGCTTTAAACCTCGTCAAACATTTTTATTATAAGGACTGATGCTTCGGTTTCCGTTCGGTGCTCAGTTCAGTCGGTACCGTTGTGATTGTCTACCATATGGGCATCTTCGAACAACTCGTCAAGGAAATCGCGGTCTGATAACGTTTCGTCAATGGTCTCAGAGACGGCTGGTGACACTTGGTCGGTCGTGAGCTGCGCCAGTTCGTCGCGGCGGATCCACCAGCGCCAGCCTCGTTTTTGGGCAGAAATTCTTCCAGTCTGGCACCAGCGCCGAATTGCGCGTTCGCTGAGACCCAAGTAAGCAGCTGCATTTGAGATAGTCAAGTATTCGTACTCGTCATTGGGTGGAGCAAACCAAGGTATGCTAAGACCTCGCCACTTTAGCTTAGAATGTGTGCCATCGTCGGCACTGGCCTGCAAGTCAGAGATTTGTCGGCCGTAATCGTAGTAGTGGCTATAGTAATGGTAACTGCGTTTCATATTGACCCGATTAAAGATCAAGCCAACCAGGTTTGGCCTACCAAATCGCTTGAGACGTTCGAGGGCCTTGTTCAAAAGAGACCGTGTGGTTTGCCCCGTTCCGACAACAACGGTTGTGGCATCGGCCAAGTTAGCCATTATTGACGCATCAGGACTGACCAGAATCGGCGTGCCGTCGATAATAATGTAATCGGCCCGATCCAGTAGTAACTCCAGTAAGTGATTCATGGCTTTGCTACCTAACAAGGCCGTTGGATCGACCGGTGGTTTGCCCGCAGGCAAGAGCAGTAGATTATCGATGTCGGTCTTT
Source organism: Anaerolineae bacterium (assembly GCA_041576335.1). Taxonomy (GTDB): domain Bacteria; phylum Chloroflexota; class Anaerolineae; order 4572-78; family J111; genus JANQQF01. Next base: position 3,991 of record JBFGLD010000646.1, read on the forward strand.
TGCAGTAGCGAGGCAAGCTTGGTTTCTCGCGCTTGGTTATCAAGTTGCAAAAGATCGGATACGCCGGTGATATTGATCAGATCGAAAAGTTCATTGACCCGAGGACGGCGCAGATCGCCATCAACCAGAATTGTTTTTTGGCCGCTGCTGGCGATCACGGCAGCCAGATTAGCGGCGGTTGTAGATTTACCGTCGCCCGGAGAAGCGCTGGTCACAAGCAAGGTGCGGACCGAATTATTTCCGGCCGCCAAGAAAATATTCGTCCGCAGACTGCGAACTGCATCCGCTTCGGGTGACCAGAGCATTTTGCGGGCAAAGATCAAATCTCGCTCATCATTGGTCGTGTGCTTGGCAATACCGCCTAATGCGGGCAAGCCCAGGACTGCTTGCGAGTCCTCGTCTTGC
>JBFGLD010000647.1:0-4394 GCA_041576335.1 Anaerolineae bacterium
ACCAGCAGTCCCAGGGCTGAAAACGTGCCGGGATAGGCCGGCACAATGACCCGCTTCATTCCCAATTCTCGAGCCAAATCGGCGGCGTGCAGTGGACCCGCGCCGCCGTAGGGCAGCAGCGAAAAGTCGCGTACGTCCAGCCCTTTTTCAACAGTATTGGTGCTGATGCCGCGCACCATATTGGCATTGACCACCCTGATGATGCCCGCAGCTGCTTCATCCACCGAGAGACCCAAGGGTTCGGCCACGTGCTGTTGAACAGCTTGATGGGCTCGCGCTGCATCCAGTTTCATTTCGCCGCCCAGGAAATAAGCCGGATTGAGACGCCCCAAAACCAAGTTGGCGTCGGTCACGGTGGGCAGGCTGCCCTGACCGTAGCAAGCCGGGCCAGGCTCCGCCCCGGCGCTCTCCGGTCCGACATTTAGCGCGCCGCCTTTATCAATCCAGGCCAGGCTTCCCCCGCCGGCTCCGATCGCGTGCACATCTATCATCGGGATTTTAACCGGGTAGCCCTCAAACTGCCCTTCTGATGAGATATGGGGTTCACCCCCGATGATCAAGCCGATGTCGAAGCTGGTGCCGCCCATGTCGACTCCGACCACGTGCTCGTCGCCTGCCAGCCGGCCGACAAAAGCTGCGGCCAGTGCCCCGCCGGCCGGCCCGGAGTTGACCATATTAACCGCTCGCCCTTTGGCATCTTCAACGGTCATTGAGCCGCCATTGGCCTGCATAATGCGTAAATCAAGCTGACCATATCGCCTGGCCAGCTCGTTGACCAGATTATCGAGATAATGCGCGATGACCGGCTGCAGATAAGCATTGATGACCACTGTAGACGTGCGCTCATATTCTCGAAATTCCGGTGCGACTTCGGATGAGAGGGAGACCCAGGCTTTTGGAAAAAGTTCCTGACACAGTTCTCGAATCCGGCGTTCGTGGAGCGGTTTACGAAAGCCAAATATAAGGCTGACGGCAATCGCCTCGACCTGCTGTTCTTTTAGATAATTGATAGCCCGTATCGCAGTCTCCTCGTCGAGGGGGCGCACCACCTGGCCGTCCGCGCCAACTCGCTCGCTCACCTCAACCCGCAGATAGCGGGGTACCAGGGGCGGGGGCAGGTCAATAAAGATGTCGTACAGACCGGCGTCGGGCCGCTCGATGCGTGCAATTTCCAGTACATCACGGAATCCGTCGGTCGTGATGAGGCCGGTGCGGGCGCCCTTCCGCTCGATCAGGGCGTTGGTGCCGGTGGTGGTGCCGTGGACAATGTAATCGATTTGGCCAGCACCGGTCGCGGCCATCTCCTGAATCTTCTCCAGGCCATTAATTACGCCCAGCGCCCGGTTGGCCGGGGTAGTCAAAGTTTTAGTATAGTGAATATGACCGCTTTGGTCGTCAATGAGCACCACATCGGTAAAGGTGCCTCCAACATCAATACCTATGCGCATGCTGATGTCTCCTGTGAAAATAACCCCGTAGGGCGGGGGGCTTGGGGGGTAGTTCCCCCCATTTTCATCCCCCGTTGTCGTCCCGCTAGGGACTGTCGCACTCCTCCGTAAATACAGTATTCAGTAACCGGTAGTCAGTAGTCAGATATTTTCATCCTCGTTGTCGTCCCGATAGCGACTATACCGGCCAGCCCTGTGAAAATAACGTAGGGGTGTCCCTCGTGGGCACCCTGGCCGGCTTAGTCGTAGGGGAGATGTCGAATAATTTCACCGCTCATCCTTCACCCGGACTGCCTTACCGGGCAGCCTCTCAATCGCGCCGGCCGGAACCAAATCGATATGATCGGCGTGCAGCCCAATCAAATCGAAAATTTCTTCGCGCAGCCGGCTTGCCACAGCCGCGCTGCCGGGTTCAACTGTTTCTACGGTCAGCCAAACCTGATCTTTCCCCGCTTCCTTAGTCAGCCGAATCTGGTAATCCGTGGCAATTTCCGGGTGGCGCATGAGGATGCTTTCTACCTGAGCGGGAAAAAAATTGACCCCTTTCACCTTGAGCATATCATCGGTCCGCTGCTGAATCCGTTCAACTCGCAGGTGCGTACGCCCGCAGGCACAAATCTCGCGGCTGTGAATGGCTGTAATATCGCGGGTGCGAAATCGGATTAGAGGCAGGGCTTCACGGGTAAGCGTGGTGACGACCATCTCGCCGGTTTGGCCATCGGGCAAAGATTGGCCGGTTTCCGGATCGATAATTTCAACCAAGTAGTGGTCCTCCCATACGTGAATGCCGGCTCTGGCCGGGCAGTCTATGCCCATACCTACGCCAGCGGTTTCAGTCATTCCGATGATGTCGAATGCCGTGATCCCCATTTCAGCTTCAATTCGCTGCCGTAAGCCTTCGCTCCACACTTCGGCCCCAAAAATCCCGACGCGCAAATGGGTCTCTGCCCGAAAGTCGAATCCCTCTTGGCGAGCCACTTCCATCAGGCGCAGCGGGTAAGAAGCAATTGCGGCGATGGCCGTCGTTCCCAACTCTTTCATAAAGCGCAGTTGCAGATGACTACGACCGGCGCCAATCGGGATGATCATAGCCTTTATGGCCGAAGCGCCGTAGTGGAAGCCAAACCCACCGTTGAACAGGCCAAACGAGGGCGTGATCTGGATAACATCTTCAGAAGTCAAGCCGGCCGCGGTCAGGCAGCGGGCCATAATTTCACGCCACTGGTCGATGTCGCCTTCGGTGTGGGGGCAAATGACCGGGGTGCCGGTTGTACCGGAGCTCATGTGCATTCGCATGAAAGTAGGGCGGGGCGCGCAGGCAAAACGATAGGGATAGCCGTCGCGTAAATCCTCTTTGGTCAGGAATGGGAATTTTCGCAAGTCTTGTAGAGCATCAATATCCTGCGAGCCAAGACCACCTAAATGCTTAAGATAGGCCGGATTACTGGCGTGGACATGTTTCAAAACGTCATGTAACCGATTTAACTGCAGCGCCCGCAATTTGACCTGAGGCATTGTTTCGAGATCGGGTTGGTACATCGTCTACTCCTGATATCGCCTTGTGAGTAGCTACCCAGATTGGAGCAGTCTCTACCATTGCGCCAATCTTCAATCGGCCGCGAAGTCTCCGACTTCCTCAGCAGCACTCCACGATGCGAGGCATCGCTCTTTCAGCAGGAAAAACGGGGAGGGCTTGAGGGGAACTACCCCTTCGCGCAGCATCCAGCTTTGCTGGGCCAGCTCCCCGGCCTACGACGTTTTCCTCAGCAGGTCGACAGCTCTAAATAACGCCTCGCTCCCGTAGATCGGCGAGGGTCGCGGCCGTGAATCCTAAAACTTGGCCGTAAATTTGCCGGTTGTGTTCCCCTAAGCGGGGTGGAAAGCTGAGCGACGGTGCCTCGCCGGCGGGAGGCGCAGGCAAAGCCACGGTCATTCCGGAACGGCGGTCGGTTACGTAGCTCAAATGGCCGGCCACCGGTGGGTCGGTAATGACTTCGGCCATCGTGTTGACGCGTGAAATGGGGACCTCGATGGCCCGGAACAATTCCAGCGCTTCGATCGTCGTGAACTTGCGAAATATTTGGGCCAAATGTTGATTGAGCTGCCTTAAGGCAGCAATGCGGCCGGCATTTCGTTCGTACTCCGGCCGGGCCAGCGGGCGAAAATCAGGTAGGCCGGTGATGGCCGCCCATTGGCGGTCGCTGCCGACGGCAATATACACATAGCCGTCGCTCGTCGCGTAGACCGAGACAGGCCCGAAGAACTGGTGCGTATTGCCTCGCCGGGTCACGGGTTGATTTAAACTGTGGGTCATCATCACCGGATTAACCATCCAGGAAACAGCGCTACGGTGCAGCGAAAGGTCCAGTCGCATGCCCCGGCCGGTGGTTGCCCGCCGGTAAAGCGCTTTCATAATTTGGCCGTAGCCATGCTCACCGGCCCCCAAATCTACCATCGGTAAACCAAAGACCATTGGTGGCCCGTCCGGTTCGCCGGTTAGTTCCATAAGGCCGGCGCGGGCCTGTATGATAGGATCGTAGGCCGCTTCGTTGCTGTCCGGCCCGAAGCCGGTAATACCTAACCAGATTAGGTCGGGTTTGACGGCCTACAAAGATTCATAATCGATACCCAGACGGCCGTAGCTGCGCGGGCGCTGGTTGCAGGCAAAAATATCTATGTCCAGTTTGGCGATGAGTTGATGCAGAATAGCCTGCCCCTCCGCACTCCCCAGGTTGAGGGTGATAGCTTCTTTCCCGCAGTTGTTCGGCAGAAAATAGCTGTTCATGCCCTCTTCACCCAATACGTTTTGGCCCACGTAGCGATTTGGATCGGGCCGCTGTGGATTTTCAACGCGGATAATGCGAGCGCCATCGCAGGCCAGCCGGTAGGTCAGAAACGGCAGGGTCGTTGCTTGCTCGAGACTTATAACGGTGATGTCATTTAGGA
>JBFGLD010000648.1:0-4390 GCA_041576335.1 Anaerolineae bacterium
AGAGCTTTGAACCTCGCCCGTGGAACGCTCAAGAAATTCGCCAGACCGTTGAAACCTACGAGGCAGCTCTACCGGAGGACGGTTGGCCCAACTGGGTCCTCGGCAATCACGATCAGCATCGAGTGGCCAGCCGGGTAGGCCAGGAGCAAGCTCGGGTGGCCAATATGCTGCTGCTCACCTTACGGGGCACCCCGACGACCTACTACGGCGAGGAGCTCGGCATGGAAAATGTGCCCATTCCCGCAGAACTGGTCCAAGACCCACCGGCCGTCAAACAGCCGGAGATCGCTCACATTGTCGGACGTGACCCGGAACGAACACCCATGCAGTGGGACGATTCCCCCAACGCCGGTTTCGCAGCTGCAGGCGTGCAAACCTGGCTGCCGGTGGCCGAGGATTACGCCGAACGGAACGTGACCAACCAAGAGAATGATCCCACCTCGATGTTAAGCCTTTATCGCGCTCTAAGTTCCTTGCGCCGGAACGAGCCAGCGTTGAATGTTGGCGATTACAGTTCAGTCGAGTCGGGTGCGGAGGATGTGTTTGCCTTCCTACGCCGAGCGCCCCGTGCAGATCGCTTCCTCGTCGTTTTAAACTTTGGAACGGGATCCCATACGTTAAACGTGAGTGGCGTAGCCTCTAAAGCCACGATTGCAGTGGCAACGGACATGGTGCGGACAGGCTCGGTTGACCTCTCAAACTTGGTTTTGAGGCCTAATGAAGGTTTAATACTTCGACTGCGTTAATTTTTCGGGAGTGGCGTATTGCTCCGCGTCAGATGCGGCCCGATCATCGGGGATTTCGTTCCGTATCCGGAGGGTACCACGACTCAACTCACAGGAGTTCACAGAATCTGGGATGCAGCAACGATACCCACAGGGCACAGGTACCCACAGGGCACAAGTAATGAAAAGCAGGAACACAGAGAACGCAGAGAAGACGCAGAGATGCACAGAGTTTTTAATTTTTGCTCCGTGAATCTCTGTGATGGCTCTGTGTAACTCCGTGCAACTTATTTTCAAGAGAGGAATAAATGACCCTAACCAACGATCCATTGTGGTTTAAGAACGCAATTTTCTACGAAGTCCATATTCGATCCTTTTGCGACAGCAATGGCGACGGCAAGGGCGATTTGCCCGGCCTGACCGGTAAACTGGATTATCTTAAAGAATTGGGGGTGAACTGCATCTGGCTGCTGCCGATGTTTCCCTCGCCGCTAAAAGATGACGGCTATGATATTGCTGATTACTACAATATTCACCCGGATTACGGCACGGTTGAGGATTTCAAACACCTGGTAGCCGAAGCTCACGCCCGTGGCATCCGGGTGGTTACCGACCTGGTACTCAACCATACCTCTGACGAACATGCCTGGTTCGTCGAGGCGCGCAAATCCAAAGATAATCCCTATCGAGATTACTACGTCTGGAGCGACACCGACCAAAAATATAAGGAGGCTCGCATAATCTTTCTCGACACCGAATCGTCAAATTGGACCTACGACGAAGCGACGGGCCAGTATTATTGGCACCGTTTCTACAGCAGCCAGCCCGATCTCAATTATGATAACCCGGTTGTGGCCGGCAAAATGATCGAAGTTCTAAAATATTGGATGGATATGGGGATCGACGGCTTTCGAGCCGATGCCGTACCCTATCTATTTGAGCGCGAAGGCACCAACTGCGAAAACCTGCCCGAAACGCACGCGTATCTCAAGCGGATCCGCTCGGTACTGGATGCAGACTACCCCGGCACGATCCTACTTGGCGAAGCAAATCAGTGGCCCTGGGATTTGCGACCTTACTTTGGGGGTAACCCTGACGATCCAACCGTGGCCGGAGATGAGTTCCATATGGCTTTCCATTTCCCGGTCATGCCGCGTATCTTCAAAGCACTCAAGCTGGGCGACGCCGGCGATATAATTGACATTATGGCCAAAACGCCACATATTCCGGCCAACTCGCAGTGGTGCGTTTTTCTACGCAATCACGACGAACTGACTTTGGAAATGGTCACTGAAGAAGATCGCCAACTCATGTGGAAATTGTACGCTCCGGAGGAACGGATGCGCCTTAATTTGGGGATCCGGCGCCGGCTGGCGCCGCTGCTCGACAATGACCGCCGCAAGATTGAGGTAGCAAACGCCATTTTGTTTAGCCTGCCCGGTGCACCCATTATTTACTACGGCGACGAAATCGGTATGGGTGACAACATCTGGCTCTTCGACCGCAACGGCGTGCGGACGCCAATGCAGTGGGCGGACGAACCCGGCGCAGGCTTTTCCGAGGCCGACCCTGCCGGCTTCTGGATTTCTGTCATCGACGACGACACCTACGGCTATCAAAATCTCAACGTTAGGGCCCAGATGGCCGATCCGGATTCTTTGTTCCACACAATAAGACACTTTATCGCCGCGCGCAAAGCCCACCCCGCGCTTGGCTGGGGCACCTGTAAGTTTCTAACTATGCCCAATAAGGCAGTTCTGGCCTACCTCCGTCGCTCCGACGAGGCCCGGATGCTGATAATCTGCAATCTGTCGGATCAGCCTCAAACGGTTACCTTGTCTCTCCCCGAATTTGCGGGTGTAACCCCGCGTGATGTTCTGACAAACAGTTCGCTGGCCCAAATCACGCAGACTGACTACTCGCTCTCACTAGGGCCGTTCCAGTATCACTGGCTGACCCTCTGACCCGGCCTAAGTCTCTCTTAAGGCGACTTCATAATGATACGTATTGGATTTACGCCAAAGCCCGCAGTTGGGCATCGACGACGGCGATGGCGGCCATGTTAACGATGTCGCGCACATCGTCGCTGGGCAGCAGGATGTGGACCGACTTCGCCATGCCCATCAATACCGGGCCGATAGCCTCGGCTCCACCCAGACGCTGCATCAACTGATAAGAGGTGTTGGCGGAATTTAGATCGGGGAAGATGAACACGTTGGGGTCGCGTACATTACTGTATGGGTAAAGTCGATCGATGATACCCGGTCCCAGGGCCGTGTCGACCTGCATCTCGCCGTCAACCGGCAAGTAAGGCCGCCGCTTTTTTAAGATTTGAACAGCTGTGGCGACCGTTTCCGGGCTGGAGTGGGCGACGCTGCCGAAGTTCGAAAAGGATAGCATGGCGATCCGGGGCGTAATGTCAAAACTGGTGGCTACCTCGGCCGAGAGTTCCGCAATATCGGCCAGGTCTTCGGCCGAGGGCGAGATGTTGACGGCGGAGTCGGCAAAAAAGAAAACCCGATCGCGAATGATGATAATGTATAAACCGGCGGCACGGCGGACATCCGGGCGGGTGCCTATGACCTGAAACGCCGGGCGCAGCGCCTCTACATAGTTAGTGGTAAGGCCGGAGATAAAGGCGTCAGCTTCACCGCTCTGCACCATCAGGAGACCGTAGTAATTGGAGCGTGCCGCTAGCTCGCGAGCCTCGGGCGGGGTTATGCCGCGGCGGGTGCGTCTTTTGAATAGAATGTCGGCATAGGTTTCGAGCCGGCCCGACTCCCGAGGGTTGATCACTTTAGGCGTATAATCTAAACCCAGGTCGGCGATATGAGCCAAGACTATTTCTTCACGGCCCAATAAAATTGGTTCGCCGATAGCCTGCCCTTGAATCTCGGCTGCGGCCCGAATAATTTTGTCTTCCTCACCCTCGGCAAAGACGATCCGCTTAGGGAAACTGCGGGCTTTATTAAAGATCGTGCGCATCAAGGCCCAATCTTTACCCAACCGACTTTCCAACTCATCCCGATACTTGTTCATATTAATGGATTTGCGGGCTATCCCTTCGTATATAGCCGCTTGAGCTACGGCGGGTGCGACCCACAACAGCGCTCGGGGATCGACCGGTTTGGGCAGAATGTAGTCCGGGCCAAATTTGAGTTTGTCGGTACCGTAGGCTTCTAGAACCGAGTCGGGCACATCTTCGTGGGCGAGATCGGCTAAGGCCCGGGCCGCCGCCAGCTTCATGCCGTCGGTAATTTGGCGAGCCTCCACATCTAACGCGCCGCGGAATATAAAGGGAAATCCCAAGACGTTGTTAACCTGGTTCGGAAAGTCGCTGCGGCCGGTAGCCACGAGGGCGTCGGGCCGGGCAGCTTTGGCGTCTGCGTAAGAAATCTCCGGGTCGGGATTCGCCATGGCAAAAATAATGGGCCGGTCGCTCATTGTGCGAACCATATCTTGGGTTACGATATTGGGGGCCGAGAGGCCCAAGAAAATATCTGCCCCGACCATTGCCTCGGCCAAAGTCCGGGCGGTAGTTTCATGGGCAAAACGTTCTTTGTAGGGGTCCATTTCCTCGACCCGACCTTTATAAACCACGCCCTTGATGTCGCACATCGTGATATTTTTTCGGGGGATGCCGGCTTTGACCAATAATTCGGCGC
>JBFGLD010000649.1:0-4387 GCA_041576335.1 Anaerolineae bacterium
AATGAGGGTGCGGACACGTGCGCCGGCGCACACGCTTGTCTTGGCTCCTGCCGCCTGACCGACAGTGGCAGGGGTAGCGGGGTTGCCAACTGCACCCCTCCAGTGGCCAAAGTTGGGGACAGAACCTTCCTTCGTCGATCGGCCGGGATGTTTTATGCGGGCTGTCAAGGGGAGTTCACCAGCCGCGCCCAGCTTGTCGACCCAAATATCGTCGACGGAGCATATGGGCAGTGTAATCTTTTGTTTGAGGTGTAAAATAGGGCCTAGCTGCGTGTCTAAAGCTGGTGTGATGCCAGCATTAGACGGTTACTACCGGTGACACCGGTGCTTTTGGCATTGAAGGTCTAGCCCGTTTGGCCCGTTTGAGGGCTTGCTTCATTAAGGTGTTTTGGAAATTGCGCTCCGGTTGGCCTTGGGCGGGATGTCGCAAAACGTAGTGTCCAGCGGCATCTAACTCCCAGACCAACCGGTTGTCATTTAGGGCATCGTCGAGAATTCGGATTAATCGTTGTTGGAGATCTGGTTCTTCGATCGGGGTAATCAACTCAACCCGATCGTCGAGGTTGCGCCCACGCCAATCGGCGCTGCCAATAAAGGTTAACGGCCTGCCGTTATTGTGAAAGTAAAAAATCCGGTCGTGCTCTAGAAAACGACCCAGGATGCTGATAACGCGAATATTGTCGCTAAAGCCCTGAAGACGCGGGCGAAGGCGGCTATGACCACGGATGATCAGGTCTATCCGGACTCCGGCCTGAGAGGCTTGATACAGTTTTTTGATGATTTTCACATCATCCAGCGCATTCATTTTGGCGATGATCCGCCCGTTATGGTTAGACTTGTGGACCTCAATCTCCCGGTCGATGAGGTCCACAAAGGTTTTGCGCATATTGTGGGGGGCAACGATCGCTTTGCGGTAACTCTGTCCAAGGGCATACCCTGTTAGATAGTGAAACAGGTTTACCAGATCATACCCTAAGTCCGGCTTACAAGTTAACAAACCTAAATCGGTGTAAAGTCGGGCCGTTTTGGGATGGTAGTTGCCGGTGCCAATATGGCAATAGGTTTTAATCGTGTTCTTCTCTTTGCGCACAATCAGGGTGACCTTGGCGTGCGTCTTGAGTCCGACCAAGCCGTAGGCCACGTGTACGCCAGAATTTCCCAGCATCCGCCCCCACTCAATGTTATTCGCCTCATCAAAGCGAGCCTTGACTTCAATCAAAACGGCAACCTGCTTGCCTCGCTCCGCCGCGTTGACCAAGGCTTTAACAATGGGCGACTCGTCAGAGGTACGGTAAAGCGTTTGCTTAATCGCAAGGACATTTTCGTCTGCCGCCGCTTCTTCGATGAGACGCTCTACACTGGACGTAAAAGAGTCGTAGGGATGATGAACCAACATGTCACTCTGCCGGATGATACTAAAAATATCCCGTTTTGCCTCATCAATATCGTCGTCTTGAAGTAGTTGTCTGGCCGCAACCGGCTCCCATGGTTCATATTTGAATTGAGGGAGATCGAGATCGGCAATTTGAAAGCAACCGGTCAGATCGAGCAGCCCCTCAACCTCACAAACATCATCCGGCTGTATACCCAGTTCGCGAATTAACAGGCTGCGATCGTGTTCCGGCATATCTTTGGCTACCTCTAGCCGAACAACCGATGCAAAACGACGCTCGCGAAGTTCGTCGGATATCATGGCCAACAAATCGGTAGCAACCTCTTCGTCACGATTGAGGTCGGCATTGCGGGTGATACGAAAAGGATGGACGCTGACGATCTCCATACCTGGGAAAAGTTCGTCGACGTGGTGGGTGATCAGTTGCTCGATAGGCAAAAAGCGCCGAATGCCATCAGCCGTTGCGCTGCATACCGATAACCAACGTTTAAGATTTGTAGGAACCTTGAGCCGGGTAAAATGGAGCGTATCCCGCTTGGGATGACGTAGTATAACAGCCAGGGACAGGCTTAAATTGGAGATAAAAGGGAAAGGATGTCCGGCGTCAACCGTTAAGGGGGTGAGGATGGGGTAGACCTGGGTTAAGAAATAATCTCGCAGACGTTCTCGCTCCTGCTGGCTCAACTGTTCGTAATTGCAAATGACGACGCAGGCCCGTTCCTGCAAGGCCGGTCTGAGTAATTTCTCCCACGTCTCGGTCATCGTTTGATGCATCACCAGGATCGCTTCGCGCAGGAGCTTCAATTGTTCCGTGGGTGTCCGGCCATCGGCGGAAAGCTTGCTCACTCCAGCCGCTTCCTGTCGCTTTAGGCCGCCAATTCGCTTTTGCGTAAACTCATCCAGGTTACTGGCCGTTATCGCTACGAATCGAACCCGTTCCAAAAGTGGGGTGCGTTCGTCGAGAGCCAGAAACAAGACCCGCCAGTTGAAGTCCAGCCAACTCAACTCTTGATTAAAGAATAAGGCCGGATGGTCCAAGTCGGCTCCGTCGGGTACGGGCCTGGCCGCCACGGCCTTGGGTACGGCAAAACCCGGGGCCTGTTTACTTGGCTCGTCAAGAATTTGGACCTGATCTTGTACAGACTTGGGCGCGGACGATTTATTCTTTTTTGGCATTGGGCCCCCATTACGCTGTCAATACGCTGGCCAATAATAGCCGTTACCGGGTTGGACGGCTACGATGCCGCAATCTGTTGAGTCAATTGAGGGTAGGATAATGTAGGCAACTATTAATGTCAAGTTGGCGGCTTCCCAGGCTGATCGGCTCAGCCGGCAAGGTTTTTAGCTAGTCAAATAATTTGCGCCACCAGCCGTCTTCGATAGTAAATTTGAATATTTTCTTGCGTTTATCCACATTAACAAAAAAGTCTGCTCTCTTATCGTCGATAGCCTGATCATAAGCAGTCACCAGCTTTTTGGCCTGGAGCAGGCTGTCGAGGGACTCGGCCTTTTTTCTGGCCCCTGCTTTAAGGTGTTGGCAGAGAGCGTCATCACCTAGCACCTGCTCGAGAGCCTGAGCCAAGGAATCTTTATCGTTGCTCGTGAGTAACCCTTCCTGACCATGCTCAACCTCATCGCGAGTGCCGGTGGCATCAACGGCTACTACGGGCAAATCCGCGGCCATCGCTTCCATGGTGACCAACCCTTGCGTTTCGGTAACCGAGGCAAAACAAAAGAGATCGGCAGCTTTCAGAAAGCCGGGCACATCGGCAAAAGGAATTTTTCCTGTAAATTCAACCCGCTCAGCAATCCCCAGCTGCTGGGCGTAGTGTTCCAGATCCTTACGTTGATCGCCGTCACCAATTAGAATCAGGCGCACATCGTCACGCGTATCCATGACCAGGGCTACAGCGGCCAGGAGCGTTTCCCAATTCTTTTCCTTGGCTAATCGTCCAATCGAAATTAATACCTTATCTTGGTTCCATCCCCGCTCTTGCCGTATCGTTTGGCGATTTGCGGATTGAAACGGTGTTAAATCGATCCCGGTGGCGATGGCGCTGACCCGGTCGGTCACCCCATATTGGTCCGCCAGCAACCCTTTCATACTCGCGCTAGGAACAATGATGTGTTGGCACTTTTGCATATAATCGCCAAGCCAGCGATCAATTGCATTTTTTACAAATTTCTGGTCGAGCGGCAGGTAATGACTGTACTCACGATAGCGGGTGTGGAAGGTAAATACCAAGGGCAAGTTGAAGTCAGCGGCTTTGCTGGCTGCCACTTGCCCGAGCAAAAAGGGATGGTGGCTGTGGACCACATCTAATTTTAGCGGCCCCAATAAATCGTCGAGTCCGGGATAGACCGGAATCGTTAAGGGGAATTTTGTTGGCCCCGGCAGATCAAGCTTGGCCGGAAATCGAAAAATAAAGGGGTCATGATCGTCATAATCGCCGGCTTCCTGAGCAAAAACAAATACATTATGTCCCAACTCGGTCAAGGCCTGACGAAAGGTACTCACCGAACGCACCACGCCACTAACGACCGGGTGATAGGTATTGGTAAAGTGGGCAATATGCAGACGCTTACTCATTGTTAACCTCCTCGGTTAAAAAACGACGTAGAGCTTGTAGGGATGCTTTCAGGATTAACTCTCCAAGTGGCACCATATTAATGTCAATAAAATGATTTTCCTCAGGAATTCTATCATCCAAGCGTTGAATTTCTTCTCGGAAGATGCGGAGTAGTTCGTCTTCACGCTCTTCCAAGAACAGGGCCAGGTCGTGCCGGGCCAATCGAAATATTGTTTCACGCACTACACCTCTGATATTCATCTAAAGCTTACCCCCTGAACGCAGGATCGACCAAATCAACCAGATCGCCAAAACGCTGGCCATGGCAAAGCTGAGCAGAATTACCCAGGTTATGAAACTCCAGGGCCAGGTGCTCAGATCGAGGGTGGGGATCAATAAGGCTAAGGCCACGATAAAAGCGGCC
>JBFGLD010000650.1:0-4387 GCA_041576335.1 Anaerolineae bacterium
AGTCTCTTCAGGAACATCATCTACCCAGGCCCGGCAGGGGCGATACAATAGGCTCACCGGCCGGCGGTACGATAGTGTGATAACCTCACCCGGGGCTGAAAAAGATTTTCCCGATTCAACGATGTTTCAAGTGCTCGCGTTTGAGGAACTGGACGAACCGAGTAGGTACACCCGCCGTTGAAGCCTGATTGGTTTTCAAAACCGTATGAGACTTGATAAATTGAGCAGTAATGAAAAATAAAGTTCCTCTGCGTCCCGGCGATTTTCCGGCGTCCCAGAGGATCTACTAAGAAACTGCCGGTAGGCCGGGGGGCTGGCCCTTCGCGAGGGGGTAGCTCCCCAGTTTCTCCCCTTTTTGAACGATGCCTTAGCGTCGTCGATCACTCAGAAGAACTTGTAGGAATATTAGCCAAATAAACACTGGCCTTGGTGGTAAAACGACGCGTGTCAAGGCCAGCTAAAACTACGAAGGAACTACTGAAGCACCGATAGCGTTTGAGCCAAAGCCGAAAAAACCCGGCGACTGACTACAGGCGGTCGACTACGCTATTCATATAGAAGCGCAGCCTCACGATTCGTGTAAAATTTGCCGGATCACACGGGCGTAAGCGGTACTCTCAGAGTCGCCGGTGACCAACTCAATCTGGTCGGGGCCACCGACGCCCAAGCCTAATTCCACGGCCCGGGCCAACTGGGCCTGTTGGAAGACCGGACCATCGCTGACTGCCGGGGTCGTGCCGAAATGGCGCAGGATGGCCACGCCGATCGCATCGATGGCAATCCGGTCGGTGCCGGCCAAAATAACTTCGGGCTCAACCAGCGTGCCGCGAGCCGGGCCGCCATCGACGAAGGCTTCGACCCCGTCTAATACGATCAGGTCTGGTTGGTAAGCCGTGTTGATCTCGGCAATCATGCGCCGTTGGTCAGGCGAGTTGTGGAGTTCGGTCATATAGTTGTAGCTCTGGCCGGGTACGTGCTTGGCCGCCAGACCCACGGAGTTCTTAAGTGACATGGTGAAGTGCCCGCCGTAACGATGGGTCTTCAGGCAGCAGGTTTGCACCACGCCATCGGCGGCCAATACCGGCACCGCAATCGCAAAGCCCTGTGGCCAGTGGCTGTCCGGCGCCTGGTGCAGCACCCAATCTTCGTCGTCCAATTCGTCAAAAACAATCGTCTCGAAATCCAACTCTTGACTCATCCGAAAGATATCTTTCTGCTCCATTACGCGCCGCGTGTCGCCCATCCCGCTCCGATCACCCAGAGTAATCTGCTCAGCGCCCATCTGCTGCAGGGCGTGCACCAGCGCGCTCAACGTGTCGGCGTGGGTGGAGCCCGGGGCCGGATCGGCACTGTTGAAATTCGGTTTCAGAAAGAGGTGTTTGCCCTTGACGAGGTTGCGTTCGAGCAGGTCGATAGCTTTTTTAACCCCGCCCGCCCGGTCGCGGGTTTTGACCAGGGCGACCTGCGTCGTGGGCCGCGGCGGGGCAACCGGCCGGGCTGAGGCGGAGCCTTCCGGCCAAGCCGACAGCAGCGCCGCTCCGCTTACAAGGGCCGTACCTTTTAAGAATGCGCGTCGGTTCATTGGACTCTCCCAGTTTAGCCCCCTTCCCTCGCCCGAGTCGGGGGTTGGAGTTATAAATTTTTGTTAATTGAAAGATGTATGGCTATCGGCAGGCTTGGACCGTTGGCCTCAAAACGACCTTTCAATCCTACCATCCTTCACTCAAATCTTGCCGGGTCGGATTGGCCGACGTGGTCAACTTTTCAACTTACTATACCACATAGTCCAGCGCCCGCCCAAGAGCGAGAGGCGAGAGGTCTGTCCTTTTTTTCCCGTTCCACCCATAGTATACTTGACCATAAACCAACGACTCTCCCCAAGAGTTGGCTGGGACGGTCCGGGCCAAAATTCGCACAATCAGTAAAGCTGCCCTAAAACCATGCCTCTCGACCTAACGCCACGACAGCGACCGCTCATCCATACCGTTGTATTGGAGCGGGATACCGGCCAGCATTTCCGCCGTGATCAGCGGCTGCTGGTTACTGCCATCGGCATTCATAATCCAGATTTCCCACGCCCCAGTCCGGTCGGTCAGAAAGGCGATTTGCGACCCGTCCGGCGACCAGGCGGGCGCGGCGTTATTATATGAGTGCGGCTGCTCGCCCCGAAGCTGCTGCCGGACCAGGTCGAGGTAGGAAGTCTGCGTAAGGCGCCGGCGATTGCTGCCGTCGACATTCATCACGTGGATTTCCCAATGGTCATCCTGGCGGTAACTGAGGGCAATTTTGCCACCGTCGGGCGAAAAAACGGGCGAATGATCGTTGACGTCCCCGGTTAGCGCCCAGGTTCGGTTCTGGTCCAAATCAAGGTTTACCAATCCAGACTCACCGTCGTAAACCAGATGCGGGGTGTAGTTTGGATCCCAGGCGGGAGAGAGAGAATATTTGTCCCCGGTCAGATCTTCGTGAGCCCCGCTGGCCACATCCACTTGGCGCAAACTCCAGTGAGGGTCTGGCAGCAGGGTAAAGCAGATTTCCCTGTCACCATCTGCGTCCCGCCTAATATCGATATCAATAGCCCCAACAGGTGGTCTTGAATCGCTGCACTTGCGCACGTATTGAGTTCGACCACCGTGCTGCATACTCAGGACAATCTGGCTGCCGTCAGGCGACCAGACCGGCGTGCGTGGATTGAATAGATTCTCGTGGATGACCCGTTCACCGCTGCCGTCCACGTTGATCAGCCACAGGCTGCCCAGGGCGCCATCTTGGCTGGTCTCCCAGCGGCTGAAGGCGACCCACTGGCCATTGGGCGACAGGACCGGATCTATGCCGCTGGTCAGGTAGCGCAGGTTAGTGCCGCCCGGATCAACCGCGTAGATGGGGCCGCCGCTGCTGGCTTGGAAAACGACAGTACTGTTTGAGGTAGATGGCGAGTTGCGTACTGTGTATTGCGTATTCTGATTCACTGCTCCGGCCTGTAATTCGGCTGCCCCTGTGCCAACAGCGACATATGCGGGCCCGCCGCTGACCCAGCCGGATTTGCCATCGGCTAGCTCAACCTGCCACCAATCACTGTTTTCATCGTAGCCAATAACGGCGACCCGTTCGCCCTGCACCAAAATGTCAAAGGCGGGATAGCTCACACCCGGGCCGCTGCGCACATTGAGCGCCGGAGCGACGATTGCCAGGCTTTTTGCTTCATTACCCTGGGCGGCGGCGGTAACAAACACCGGCCCCAGCCCCAACAGGATCAGCAGGATGAAACCTAAACGAGAAAAGATCTTTACGTTTGGTAATCCTCTAAAACTTCTCATCACGGATAATACCTCATGCTCTTTGAAATAACTATCGCCGGTTATCGGGGCGGGCGGAACGGGCCGCCAAATCCTCGCTGAGAATTTGCATTCTCGTCCAGGAATGAGGAGACCTGGCCCACCACCCGATCTCCGGCTTGCAGCTCGTCAGATTGCACGACCGTCCACTCACCCTGCGAGGTACCTGGACTCACGGCAACGCGCCTTTCTTGGCCGTTACGCTCAATGCGCACCGATGTTTCTCCCTCGAATTCGACCACCGAATTACTCGGCACCAGCCAGGTATACTCGGTGCTGTCGCCCAGAATGGTGGCCACGGCCGTCATGCCGGGGCGCACGCCGTCTTTCAATTCCAGATCGTTTAGCCGGACGGTAACCTGGTAATTGACCACGCCGCTATCCGACTCGCTCATCGGCGCGATCCGGCTGACCTCGCCTGTAAAGAGCTGGTCGGGCAGGGCGTCGACGGCGATGTTGACCGCCTGGCCCAGCTCGACTTTGCTAATGTCGACTTCGGCGACGTACACCGGCAGCTCCAGGTCGGTCAGATCGGCCATAGTCAGGGCGCTGAGGCCGGCAGAGGCCTGCTGGCCTATTTCGACATCAACCGTCAGGATAGTCCCGTCAATCGGCGCGCGGAGTTGCGCCTGCTCCAGATTAGCCTGGGCTTCGTCCAGGTCCAACTGGGCCTGTTCAATGGCCAACTCGGCGGCACCCAATTCGGCCTCGCCCGGACCGTTAAGCAGCGCACCCAGGCTGGCTTCGGCGCTGGCCACCTGGGCTTCGGCAGCGGCCAGTTCGGCCTGGGTGGCCTCCAGGGCTTCGAGCTGCACCTGGGTCTCAATGATAGCATTGAGGGCCGCCTGGGTTTCAGCTGCCGACGCCGGTTCGGTGGCAAGGTCAAATCCGGCCTTGGCCGTGTCGTAGTCGATGGTTGCTGCCTGCAAATCCATGGCTTGCTGGCTACGGCCAATATCACCCCGATAGGCAATCTCATTGTAGGCCTCCTGAGCCTGCTCCAAGGTGATGAAGGCTTTGTGCAGTTCGGCACTCAGTTGGGTCAACTCCGC
>JBFGLD010000651.1:0-4380 GCA_041576335.1 Anaerolineae bacterium
AAGATCCCGATAACCTTCCGCCTGGCACGCCACTCGTTGGCAACATGGTGCGTACCGGCTTCCGACCGGTTTACTGAGATGTTTCGTGGTTCTAAGGGGTGTGTCGCGAGACCCGAGGGGTGCGGCGTTCGCGCGGCCGCTGGGTTTAGCCTGATCGAGCTTGTCATCACACTCGTGCTCGCTGGCCTACTGGTCACCATAGTCGCTCCGACGCTCAGGCAAAGTCCAACGGGCAAGGTGCGGTCCGCCGCTCGACAGTTGATGTATGATCTGGATAATGCGCGGACGGCTGCCATGGCGACGAGACGAAGAGCGCGCATGACGTTCGATTCCGAGGATGGTAAATACGTGCGTCACCTTGCCGAGACGGCTGGGAAGGACGTTAAAGAAAGTAAGAAGGGGCGCGAGGCCCTTCAGGGCCGCGGATTCATTGAGTTGTCCAAAGATGTGATGTTCGGTCTGGGGTCCGCGAGTCGCGTGCCGGGTGACACCGCGAGCGGGGCGGTCACATTCGAGGATGGGCGATTGAACTTCGATGAGCGTGGTGTCACGATGCCATTTGGAGCTCGTGGGGTCATTTACCTCGTCCACGCACGTGACCCCGATGCTGTGGCGGCAGTGTCCGTGTCGGGGGCCGCGTCATTCAAACTCTGGGTGTATCGGGATGGGGTGTGGCAATGAGAGGTGAACGAGGGTTTACGCTGCTCTCGGTTCTGATTGCAATCGTCATGCTGTCTATTGGAGTTGTTGGGCTAGCTGGAACGATCGCGACGGTTTCGTCTGCCCATATGGAGACGGCGACCCGATCGACGGCGCTTGCGATTGCCCGTGGTGCGATGGAAGACGTTCGGAGCCGAGAGGCCAAAGTGTTGGTGTCCGAGGCTCCTGTCATCGTAGATGACGAAGGGAAGCCCAACGCAGGCGGACGGTTTACCCGTGAGGTAACTGTTGAGGAGATGAACCGTCAGTTGCGGCGCATCACCGTACGGGTATCCTACCCCCGCGCCCGCAAACCTGTCGAGCTGACTACCATGACCTACGTCGGCGCCTTCGGCCGGTGAGGGATCGCAGAACATGAGAAACATCCGTGGGTTCACAATGCTCGAGTTGATTGTGGCGCTGCTCATTGGTGTCGTGATCATGATGTCCGCCACGACCTTTGCCGTCACCACGGTGCGTTCGGTCGAGGCGAACCGGCACCGCGAGGGTGTACACCGGAACGCTCGGTTTGTCGGCCTGTCAGCTTATTCTCGAACAAATGGGGGGGCATATTTCAGTTATCAGCCAGCCGGACCGAGGCTCTACGTTTAGCGCAGGCCTGCCTATTCACAAAATAAAAGAGCCGATCAGCAGGGGAGAGCCCGGGCATGGGAAAGTGTTAGTGATCGACGATCGGGATACGTGGCGACGCTTCGCCGTGGCCGCGCTCGAGTCGAACGGCTTCAAGGTAACTACGACCGACAAAAATTATGGTGCCGGCAACTATCACCACTACGATTTAATTCTCATCGACGATATCTTGGCCAGGGGTGACTCTTTTGAAATTATGCAGAGCATCAAAGCGGCGGGCGCGATCGCCAAAACGATTGTCGTCTCTTCAAATCCTCGCGTGGAGCGTACTAACGCCCGCAAGCTGCTGGGCATTCGCGATCTGCTTCCCAAGCCCTATACCCGCGCCGATCTGTTGCGAGACGTAAAAAGCGCATTGAGCGCTATTCGGGGCAAAGCTTAGTCAATTAATAATTTACGCCTGGGAGCGGCACGTCCGCTTGCGGCTTCGTTCGGCACACCGGCGTGCCTTCAACAGGTGCCGTTTGCTTTCTCCGCAAAAAGGAGGTCCACTCACCCTTGAAACGGAGCCATGATCGATATGAACGCACCTAAGAAAATATTATTAGTGGATGATGAAACAAACTTGCTCCGCAGCGTCGCCAAGACACTCCTGAGAGCAGGTTATGAGGTAGAAACGGCCACCAGCAATACCGGTGCGTCAGAGCTTGTCAACGCAGCTTCGCGCTCCGGGGATCCCTTTGACCTGGTCATCTTAGATTTGAATATGCCCAACTTCTCGGGCCACGAATCAAAATATGCCGGTCTCGAACTCTTGGCCCATCTCAAAGTAAAAACGCCGGACACACCGGTGGTAATTAACTCAGCCTGGGACGAGGTCGAAACGGCCAAACTCTGCCTCGACCGGGGTGCTGCCGATTACTTCGTAAAAGGCCGGACCGACGAGATGCTGCAGAAAATCCGGGCTGTTCTAAGGTGACAGGCGTTACCGGATCATTAAGCGCCCGGCCTGCCCGGAGTAGTTGATAAAGACCGTTTTGAGTTCCGTAAAGAAATTAAGCCCCTCTTCAGCCATCTCCCGGTCGCCAACGCCGGTAGCTTTGATGCCGCCGAAAGGCAGTTGAGCTTCACCGCCGATGGTCGGCTCATTAACGTGAACCATTCCAACCTCGACATCTTCGACAAAGCGCATGATCGTGTCGATATCCCGGGTAAAAATCGAGGTGGTCAAGCCGTATTCGACCGAATTGGCGAATCGGATGGCTTCCTCCAAATTATTGGCCGCCGCCACGGACAGCACCGGGCCAAAAATCTCTTCCTTAAAGATACGCATCTCAGGCGAGACGTTGTCGAAAATGGTCGGTTCAACAAAATAGCCGCGGTCCAAACCTGTTGGTGTGCCTCCCCCGGTCACCAAGCGAGCGCCCTCGTTGCGGCCAAGTTCGATGTAGTCCATGTTGGTCCGCCACTGCTCTTGGTCGACGGCGGGTCCCATATCCACGCTTTCATCCAGCCCCGGCCCAACCTTTATTGCTTGGGCATGGGCTACGAGGCGTTCCACCAAGGCATCTTTAACCGCCTCCAGGGCAATCACGCGAGAGGTCGCGGTACAGCGCTGGCCGGTTGATCCAAAGGCGCCATCACGGATGGCAATGGCGGCCTTGTCCAGGTCGGCATCGGGCATGACGATCAGCGCGTTTTTGCCCCCCATCTCACAGGTCACCTTGGCCCCGCGTGAAGCTGCTTTGACGTAAAGGTTACTGCCAATTGCATTAGAACCTGTGAACGAAACTGCTGGAATTAGCGGCGAATTGACGATAGTCTCGCCGACCTGAGCACCCGAACCAACGACCACGTTAAAAACGCCCGGCGGCAGGCCGGCTTCCGCATAAATATCGGCCAGGAGCGCTGCCGTCGCCGGAGTCAGGCTGGCCGGCTTGAAGACTACGGTGTTGCCGGCCACAATGGCCGGTGCCGACTTCCAAACGGGAATGGCCCAGGGAAAATTCCAGGGCGAAATCAGCCCGACCACACCCAGCGGCTGGCGAATGGTATAAGTGAAGGTATCCCGCGCCTCCGAAGGCAATGTTTTTCCGCTAAGGCGGTAGCCCGCTCCGGCATAATATTCGAGCAGCGAAATACCCTTAAGTACCTCACCCTTCGATTCTTTGAGAATTTTCCCCTCTTCACGAGTCATCGTTTCGGCAATTTCAGCGGCGCGCTGCCGGGCGATGTCGGTGGCCCGCCAAATAATACGTCCACGTTCGGGCGCCGGGGTCTTCTTCCAGGCCGGCCAGGCCGCTTGCGCCGCGTCAATGGCCCGCTGCGCATCTTCGGCTGTGGCCGCTGGAAACGCAGAAATTATGTCGCTCGTGTCGGCAGGGTTTATATTGCGGATCAACCGATCCGATTTTGGATGATACCATTCACCGTTGATGTACGAACCTGTATGCATCTGACCTCCATAACGAATAAATGATTTCTTAGAATGTGCCTGGCCTTATCACATAAAACTGGCTGCGCCCTCTAAATCGTGTTGCGAGCCATTATAGCATGGCGCTCGATAAATTCGAAAGTAAAATCAGGTAATCACTTTGGCTAAACGGTCCCACTCGGCCATACTCAACGTTTCGGCCCGGCGGGCCGGATCGATTTTGGCCGCTTTGAGCGCCATCACCATGTCTGACGACGACCTGTGCAGGCCAGCTGCCAGCGCATTTTTCAACTGTTTCCGTTTTTGCCCAAATCCGGCCTTGACCACCTGAAAAAAATGGGCCATATCCTCTACAGCAAGCGGCGGTTGGGCAAAGGTATCGATGCACACCACGGCCGAGTCTACGTTTGGGGAAGGAAAAAATGCGCCGGCCGGAATATGATGGGCCAGTTTAGGCTGCCCGTAAAATTGAACGCTTACGGCCAGCAAACTCATTTTCCCCGGCTCGGCTACCATGCGCAGGGCCACCTCTTTTTGGACGGTGATGACCAATCGTTCGGGGCGAGGTGAGGCCTCCAGCAGGTGGCGCACAGCGGCGGAGGTGATGTAATAGGGCAGATTGGCGACGACTTTGAACGCGGGCGAACGACAGGTCC
>JBFGLD010000652.1:0-4366 GCA_041576335.1 Anaerolineae bacterium
CGGGCGCTTGATATTGCGGTCCGGCATGGCAAACTTACGATTGTCACGCTGTTGTCGGAGGCTATGCTCCGGTAAGAAACTTGGCGGCGACCCTGATAAACAGCTAAGTCTGATTTTTCTGGTAGGGTTGAGTATTAAGATGGACTTCTCATCTAGAAACGTATACCTGGATATTGAGCGATGGCTCGAACGATATGGCCCTGACACGCCGCGGGATAAGGAGGTGCGGCAGGTCGGCAAGTACGGCAAGGCCGAGCGGGTCGTGCTGGACGTCTACTACGAAGCGAAAGCCTACAAAGCCTTGGTGGCCCACGAATTGGAAATGAACGTGGTCGTGGGCTTCGAGAGCCCAAAGTTGCACCGGTTATCCGCTGCCCTCGTCAACGATAACGAGGCCAAACACCTTATGCGTCTGTGGCGGGGCACCATCGCCAAACGAAAGATGGAATATTGGACGCGCTGGTCTTAATGATCTTCTTGAGTTGGCTGTCCATAACCCTGCTCAGGCCATGCATTATGTTCCAGAAGGGCCGGGCACCAGTGCCGGCGTACTGCTGCAGGCCCCGGCGATAGCCTACGAAAAACGCACGGGGAAACCGTTAGTTCCCCCGACGGATGTCGAAGCAGAACCCAGGGGGGAACCGTGGGAAGAAGAGGACCTCCAAGCACGTTATCCTTCACTCTGGCGCTACCATGATCGAGCGTAGCGGTAGTCACCGCTGCACGCTGATACAAATCGTTCGCCGGAGGGACTAAGAGATATAGGCAGCATAACTGTTCGCTGGAATGAAATCGGAGCTCCTCGATACCCATTCCGGTGCGCTCAATTTTTTCTCTGAAGCGGGCTTGAGATATTTTCTGCCGGCCTATCTTATTGCTGATTTGCACGACGAACTTCAATCGGCAGATCCTGTGTTCGTATTGGTCCACGGCTTTAGCGATTTAGCGGTCAACGTTCCAACTAAAATAAGGGTCTTCGTACGTAAGACTGGAAAAGCCACCTTCGTGAACCCGAAGCGGTATGGGGCAAGGACGTTTTACGATTCTGCCCGCTGGCGCCTGGCGATCTTCAGCAGGGAAGAGACGCAAGCGATCGTGACTTATCTGAGATACAGGAGAGAAGCTGATGCCGTTAGCTTGGCCAAAGAGCAGATCGATGCGGCCCTCAATCTGTATTGGTTAGACCGTGCAGAAAATGCACCGCCGGCTGAAAGTCTCAAACAACACCTGATCGAAGACGAAGAATTTCTGGCGGCCGTAAGTTTGGATGTTGAAAGAGACAGTTGAAGATGAGCAATAAGCAATAAAACCCGACTCACTTCGTTGGTGGTTAATACAGTAGTTGTCGCCCTGAAACTTTATACTTTTCCAACAACCAACTTTTGTCACCAAACTTTGAGAATCTTAACTCCAATTCTCCTGGCGCAATTTTCCCTGTGTTGATACGGTCGGATTAGGTTACGACAGATTTTCCAGGTCAGCCAAATCCTGCAGGCGTCCAGTGGCTTTCTTGTTCTTCTTGAGATTTTCTAAATCAATGAAGTTCATCTGGATGTCATCAATAGTGGCAACCACTTTTGAAGCAAAACATTCATCAAAATCGACGCCTGCCAATGTAGTTAACATGTCAATTCGATTGGGCGGATAACCTAACTGGATGATTTGATCTGGTTCCAGAAAGTCGTCTTTCGCCAATCCTAGAGAGCCAAAACCAAAATGGGTTAAGGCTTGCAGAATGTTAGCGGCATTGGTTGGGTCTAACTCTATCCAAACATCCAAATCTTTGGTGTAGCGAGGATGTCCATGAAATGCGACGGCATACCCACCAATGATCAGATAGCGCACCTTATGATCGTTTAACGATTGAATAAACTCTTTGAAGTCTTGGTTCAGTACCATACTTCCACCGGTGATATTCTTGTCTGATTTGTTCTAAGGTGGCCAGGCGCAGCTCATGGGATTGACTTTGCCAATAGGCAAAATCACTGGTCTGTTGGTCAACTTTTATTTTGTTGACTTTTTTCTGAACCTTGAATGTTAATGCCATATCTGAACTATAGCCGACTTTGAGGAATAATTCAAAAAATGCTAATTAAAGGTGAATGGCTCATCAGGAGTGAAGTCAAGTTCAGCTCTTTTGGCAAAAATCAACTCAGTGAAAGACCAAATAGGCGACGGGTCGACATGGTGTTATAATCACGCGCCAGCCTATCTTGCGAATTGACTGAGGAAGGGCTTTAGCCCAAAAGGAGTTTACCATAGCTCGTCGCAAACCACGCCGCTCGCCCGGCGATCTGCCCCAATATGATGAAACTTGGCATGTCATCTCCCAGCAACTTCGCGTGTGGATTACCCCACCCGAGGCTGAGCCGTACCAGCCCTTTGTTATATTGGTGTTGAACCTTGACCTGGACTTCATTCTCAATTCGACCATCACTCAGGATACCCCCACCTCAGCCCATGTTCTCGAGAGCCTGCTGCACGCGATGCGAGCCCCCCAGGTGCCGGATCAGAAACGTCATCGCCCCAAGCACATCAATGTCGAAACAGTCGAGGTCATGGCCGCGCTTAAGCCGGAACTGGAAAAAATTGGGGTCGAGATAGCTCTGGCTGGTCGTTCGGAGCGGCTCGATGAGTTGCTCAATGATTTGGAGTTTCATTTACGAGGTGGACCTGATTTACCCGGCCTGCTCGCGGTTGCGGGCGCTACCCCGGAGTTGGTGGGTGATCTATTTGCTGCCGCCGCAGATTTCTATCGCGCGCAGCCTTGAATTTATTTGAGTGACCAGCAGACGTTGGCTATTCAAGTCGCGCCGGCGAAGGAACCTCGATTCGCCCAAGTGATGGGCGGCGGTGGGGTAGAATACGGTTTGGCCACCTATCGCCACTGGAAAGATGTAGAACGCATGTTTACCTTCGCCGATCATCCGCTTGAACTTCTACCCCCTGATGGTGGACATTCCTTTCTTTTTCACGATCGAACATTGGTACCCTTTGACGATCTGGTCGCCATCGAGCAATATGGCTGGCCTGTAGCGGACGAGCAGGCTTATCCAACCCCACTTATCTTCACCCGAGCGGGCGAGGCCAGGCGGCCTGAGCGGGATGATTTAGTTTGGTATGTAGCGGCCTAACGAGCCATTCCTGTCTTCGTGCGCGACCACCTGCCGGATGACGAACCGGACCCGGATCGGCCGTTAGAGGTTGAGTTCACCGTTCCCACCCATGACGGCGAGCGGACCATTCATCTCAAATACCCGGCCGGCACCTTACCCACGGATACGCGCCCGGTTGACCTGGCCGACTGGCCGGATTACGACGAAGATGATGAGGACGATTTTCCCGTTTTCGACCGCCGCGCGATGGAAGGTATGATGCGCATGTTTGCGCCTGACTATGATGACCCGAAGCTGCAAAAAGCCCAGGATCTGATGTATCAGGCCTGGGAAGAGACCAACCCCGCCCAACGGCTCATTCTGGCCCACGAAGCCTTGACCGTCTCCGCCGACTGTGCTGATGCTTATGTGCTGCTGGCCGAGGAGGAGGCTGATACGGTGGGCCGCGCTCTGGAATACTATCGGCAAGGGGTGGCCGCCGGCGAGCGCGCGCTGGGCAAAGCCTTCTTTGAGGAGCATGCCGGTTATTTTTGGGGGCTCATGGAAACGCGGCCCTATATGCGGGCCCGGCAAGGTTTGGCCAATATCCTGTGGGAACTGAGTCGAGGCGAGGAAAGCGTGGCTCATTATCAAGATATGCTGCGCTTGAACCCTGGCGACAACCAGGGTATTCGGTACAGCCTCCTCAATTTATTGTTAAGCCTAAATCGCGATCCTGAAGCTCGAGATTTGCTCCGGCAATACCAAGAAGATGGCTCAGCAGAATGGCTATACACGAAGGCGCTTATGGCGTTTCGGCAAGGCGGGGCTAGTCGAAACGCCAATAAAGTGCTACACGAAGCGATGCAGCTGAACCCGTACGTTCCCGCCTATCTAACCGGACAGAGGCGACTTCCGGGTCAGCGCCCGGCTTACGTTTCCTGGGGCGATGAGAGTGAAGCTGTGGTTTATGCCTCCGGCTATCTTTCCCTGTGGCGGCGCACCGCGGAGGCAATTGATTGGCTAAAAGAACATCAAACCGGATCGCGGGCCGTCGGTTCAACCTCCAAGCAAGCCAGGAGAAAACCAAAGAAGCAGCGCTGACTTGCGCTTGTCTCTTTGAATTGAGCAAATGAGACCGTGACGTTCCTGTCCGGTGCTGGCGCATTTCACGAGAGTCAGCCATAGAGCACCGTACCTTCTCGAAAGGCCGGATACAGGACCGATCCCGGAATATCACCATATCGCTCGGCAAAAGATTGCTCAACGAC
>JBFGLD010000653.1:0-4361 GCA_041576335.1 Anaerolineae bacterium
AAAGCCGTTAAATTGGCCCTTGATCGTAGGAAATGAGGTAACTTGAGTATTCACCTGAAATCGGCTATATTTGACCTATGGCGATATCCTTCGACGATACGCCGGTAAATTTTATTGATTAAGTAAATCTCAGAAAAAACAAAAAGGTAACAGGTCGTTTGCAAGATTTGGCGGATTTAGAAAATCTTGAGCAATTGGCGATGTCAGTAACAACGGCTAAAGTGATGACTCATGGATCTTATCGAAAAACTGGAAACCTTGCTTAGTGCCGCAGCCCGAGCCAAACTCCCGCGTCGTGGGCGGCGGAGTGTGCTGGATGAAGCGGAAGAGAAAATCCTGGCCGAGATTCGCCAGGCCCTGGCCCAGGTCGAAGCCCAAGAACAGCTGCTGGCCGAGCGGCTCAAACAGGAACAAGACCAGGCCCAAGCTGCAGCTGAGCGCGAAGATCGCGAGCAGCAGCGAACTCACGAACGACGCGCTTTAGAACTGGAGCGCCAGTTGGAACAGGAATCGGTGCAGGCGATTAACCTGGAAGAAAAGTTGAACGCACTGGAGCAGAAGCTGGCCCTGGCTAAAGCGGCAGTAGAAAAAGAGGCCAAAGCCGCTGCCCTGAGAGATGAAGCTGCAACTCAGGCAATGGCCCAAAGCGGTCGGGCAGTGGAGCAAGGCCCTGAAAGCCGGAGGAGTCCTGGCGATGAACCGATGACCCCGGCTAACCTGGCCGGTGATGATGCCGATACGGCCGGGCGAAAAGACCGGCTGGCCGGTTTGAGTGAATAAACAGATATTGAATGGCGAACCATGTCCAAGCATTTGCGGTTCACCGCTCGCCAACTTGTTATTCTTCGAGATACCCTAAAATTGCTTCCAACCCGAGCACATAGCTGCGCCAGCCGAAGCCGCTAATTTGTCCCACGCAGACCGGGGCCAGCAGGCTCTTATGCCGAAATTCCTCGCGGGCATGCACATTACTCAGGTGAACTTCAACCACGGCCAGGCCGGTGCCGGAAATCGCATCGCGCAGGGCGATCGAGGTGTGAGTGTATGCTCCAGGGTTAAAAATAACCCCGTCGGCCCAGCTGCGCGCCTCGTGCAACTTGTCTACAAGCGCACCTTCCTGATTGGATTGAAAGGGACGGATGTCTATCCCGCGCTCGGCACCGGTTGCAACAACGTGAGCGTTAATTTCAGCCAGCGTTAGCGAACCATATACCTCCGGCTCGCGCGTACCCAGCAGATTTAGATTGGGGCCGTGCAGCAAAAGAATCGTGGTCATAGCCGGAAAGACTCGCTACGTCGTTTGGGAAAGTGCCTGAATAGCTGCGGCATGGATCACCCCATTGCTGGCTACAACACCACGGTTGTTATTCATCCGGTAATCCGAAGCAAAATCGAGGCGCCGGCCGTGCATATCCGTTACCTGCCCGCCCGCTTCTTGAATAATGAGCGCCCCGGCCGCGTGGTCCCAAATTTTTTCACGATAATCCGGCGATTTGGGTGAGGGCAAACGTAGATAGAGGGAAGCATCGCCTCGAGCGACAGCCCCGTATTTGGCCTGGCTATCCATACGCAGTGAGGGTTGGGAGATGCCGACAGCTTTGGCAGTGGCTTCTTGCAGAGCGTGGTTGCCGTGACCGGACTCAACGCTTTCCACAAACCTGGCTTTATTTTTATCTCGTTGTGGGCTTACGGAAATCTTAACAAAGTCTCCCCCGGCCAGGGGTCTCATCATGGCCTTTTCTCCGCGGACGGCCACAAAAACAGTGCCGATTTGACTCTCCGGATCGTCGAAATCGAAAGGTAACGCCGGACAGGCCAGGGCAGCCACCTTTATTTCACCCTGTTCGACCAGCGCCAGGGCAATGGCATACTGATCATTACGCAAAAAACCCTTGGTACCGTCAATCGGGTCTAAAGTCCAGTAACGGTCGCCCACGGTGCCGTTGCCCGCGTCAATCCAGTCACAAATTATGGCGAGGGTCGCCTCCGCGTGGAAACGCCGAACATATTGCGTAACCTGGGCTAATTTATCATCAGACCGCCTCAAATCGGCTGAGTCCTCTTCGCCGACAATCGAGTCTCCGGGAAAGGTTTGCAGCAGTTCTCGACAAACCAGAGCTTGCGATCCAAAATCGGCGACGGTAACCGGGCTCTTATCATCTTTCTCGAGCGAGTCGATCACCATTTCTCTGCGAACCAGTTGGCACAGCTTGGCGGCTTTGGTCACGGCGGCTATCGCCACCTGTTTTTCTCGAACGTAACTCATTTGATTACCTCCAGGTGTAAACCGGTTAGCATTAATCCGGCAATGGTTTTGGCGTCTTGAATTTCACGGCGATTGATCATGGCGATGGCTTCTGACCAGGGCACGGTCAGTACGTGGATATGTTCGTCAAACTCAAGGTTATTCGGACCCGGAGTCAGGTCGGTGGCCAGGTAAAGGTGCAAAAACTCGGTTAAGATGCCGGGCGCGCTGTAAAAGCCGCCTAACGTTCGCCAGGTGGCAGCTTGATCGCCGGTTTCTTCCAATAGCTCACGCGGCGCGGCGACATCCGGATCTTCGCCCACTTCGAGGCCGCCGGCCGGCAGTTCAATCACCCACGCCTCGACCGCAGCGCGATATTGTCTAACCAGGCGCACCTCGTTATTTTGAGTCAGGGGAACGATGACGACCGCGCCTTTGTTTCGCACAACCTCGCGGCCCACCACCGAGCCGTCGACCAATCGAACCTGGCGTACGTGCAAATCAAACATTCTACCGGTAAATATTTTTTCGTCACTGATAGTCGTTTCAGGTTTCATAAGAACTCCGGTCCATAGTCTCGTTTTCCAGAACGGCCCTGACGTCATTCTCGGCGATATTTTGGAAAATATCCACATCGCCGATCTCCCGGGGAAGGATAAAGCGCAAGGTGTTCCCGTGCCATTTCTTGTCGGTTCCCATAGCAGCCCACACTGCCTCAAACGGATAAGGGGGAGGCCGGGTTGGCAGCTGCAAATTTTTGAGCAGAACCATGATACGCTCGGTGATACCTCCGGGGCAATAGCCCAATTGGGTGGCTAAACGGGCCGCACATACAAGGCCCATGGCCACGGCTTCACCGTGGCGCATATTGTAGCCGGCCAGGCGCTCGAACGCATGCCCGAAGGTATGGCCCAAATTAAGCACTGCCCGCCGTCCCATTTCAAACGGGTCTTCCTCAACGATCTGAATTTTCACGTTGATGGCTCGCTGCAGCAGCCAGATCAGGTCAAATTGACCGCTCTCCAATGCGGCAAACAGTTCTATGTCGTCAATAATTCCGTGTTTGACCACCTCAGCCAGACCCGCCCGATATTCGGCTTTGGGCAGCGTCTCGAGAACACCCGGATCAATCGCAACCATCTCCGGCTGCTTAAATGCGCCAACCAAATTTTTGCCTTGCGGCAAATCCACCCCGGTTTTTCCGCCAACGCTGGCATCGACCATGGCCAACAAGGTGGTTGGGATTTGGACAAACGGCACGCCGCGCAGGTAGGAGGCAGCCGCAAAGCCAACCGTATCACCCAATACGCCGCCGCCCAGGGCAATAATCGGGCTACGCCGATCAAGTTTAGCCTCCAGCAACTGGCTATAAAGCTTCGCTACCGTCTCAAGAGTTTTGAATTGCTCACCATCAGGTAACTGCATCATTGTCGGTTCAAAATCGGCCTGGCTTAATCCCCGAAGCAGCGCCGGGGCATGCTGCCGGCCTACAACTTCATTTGTTACCACGGCGCAGCGTCCCCGCTGCCCCAAATCGGCTAAGAGGCGACCTACCTGAGCCAAGACGCCTTCAGCCAAATAAATCGGATAACTACCCGTGGGGTGGGTTACGGTGAGGGTATTCATCAAGTCAACCTCGATCATTTAGTCGAAATCAGCGGTAGAAAAATTGTTGGCTCCGGACTGGGCGAAGGTCCAGCCGTGTCGGCTAAGCGCCGGATCTTGCCGCTGAAGTCTACAACGTACAGTTCGCCACTTTCGTCTTCGCCGAAAGCACTAATGTTAAAATTGGTATCGAGTTCTAGCTCCGGCACAGACCACGTATCCGGATTTGAGCCGGTCTTGCGCATACTCCAAATTTTTCCAAATCCGTAATCGGCAAAAAAATAATAACCGATCATATTTGGATAAAGAGTTCCGCGATAGACAAAGCCACCAGTGACCGAAACGCCCTGACCGTGATCATACTCGGCAATCGGGTCTACGAAAGGGCCGGGACAATTGTTTGGGGCATAGGAGGGAACGTGGTTCCCCTCTTTGCAAGACCAGCCAAAATTGAGACCCCCCGGCGTGCCGGCGGCTTGATAGCTAATTTCCTCCCAGTCATATTGGCCCA
>JBFGLD010000654.1:0-4359 GCA_041576335.1 Anaerolineae bacterium
AGTGGGAGCAATGTTGTAAAGATTGATCGTTTAGCTGTTGGTCTAAACGGTCATATTCCGCCTGAACTCGGCAACCTGGCTAATTTAAAAGAACTGTGGCTGTCATATAATGGATTGACCGGCGAGATTCCACCTGAACTCGGCAATCTTACCAATTTAGAAATCCTCCTGCTAAGCACCAACCAATTGAGTGGCAGCATTCCAGCCGAAGTTGGCAATTTGACTAAGTTAAAGGAACTCTGGCTGACTAATAACCTGTTGAGCGGCACGATTCCAGCCGAATTTGGCAGCCTTGTTAATCTAAAGCAGCTGCAGCTTGCCAAAAATCAGTTGATGGGCAGCATTCCAGCCGAACTTGGCAACCTTGCTAATTTATTGAACCTTTCGCTCGGCCAAAATCAACTGGTCGGTAACGTTCCGCCTGAACTCGCCAACCTATCCGGTTTAACTTTCCTGGACCTCGGTTATAACGGTTTGTCAGCCACCGAGGAACCATTAAAATCATTCCTCAATAGCAAAGACCCTGATTGGTATCTTACTCAAACCGTTGCTCCCGAACTCATCAACGCCAGCGTCGTATCGCCGACAGCCATCCAAATCAACTGGAACCCAATCATTTACACCCAAGATGGGGGTTACTATCAGGTCAAATATAGCACCAGCCCGAGCGGGTCCTTCACCAATGTTGTCGCCACAACATCAGATAAAACAGCCAGTGGTTATTTGGTGGCGAACTTGTCACCCGGCGCCACCTACTTCTTTGTGGTCGTAACCCATACCCCCCCACATTCGCGCAACAACAATGGTATTACCAGCTCGATGAGTGATCAAATCAGTGCTACGACCCAGTCAACCGACTTGATAACAATTTTCCTGCCGCTAATATTGAAGTAACTCGGGTTGCCACAACTATTTTCCATACTCTTAGCGATGCCGGCTGCAGCGTTTGACGGCCCGCCACCGATTCCAGAAACTCACCTTTTGGCCGCAGACCTCACAGCGGCCGGCGGCACGCCAGGCCGGACCGAGTTGCGCTTGCCACTGCCGTTCCAAGCGCTGCCAGTGCGTGTCGGGTAGGTCCAGGTTCCACAGGCGGACTGTATGATCCCATCCCCCGGAGGCCAACATTTGCCCCTCGGGGCTAAAGGCGACACTATTGACATACCCCTGGTGCCCTCTCAACTGCCGCACGTCGCGCCCGCTGTCCACCTCCCACAGCCGTACTGTTTGATCCCAACTGCCCGAAGCCAATAGGTTGCCGTCAGGGCTAAAAGCTACGCTGTGCACTTCGCCGTTATGCCCCGTCAACTGCTGCATATCGCGCCCGCTGTCCACCTCCCACAGCCGTACTGTTTGATCCCAGCTGCCCGAAGCCAATAGGTTGCCGTCAGGGCTAAAGGCCACGCTGTGCACTTCGGCAGTATGACCCTGAAAGCGGCGCAACTCGGCCCCGCTCTCTACCTCCCACAATCGAAGTTCGCTTCCTCCGGAAGCCAAAATGCGACCATCGGGACTGAAGGCCACGCTGCGGACGTTATCGGCTCGTATTTTGAGCCGCCGCAGGTCACGCCCCCCGGCCACGTTCCACAATACGGCTCGATCCTGCAGCGCGCCGCGGACTATCCCGACCAAAAGGCGACCGTCGGGGCTAAAAATCACCTTATCTACCGCCGGCCCCTCCAGCCGCTGCAGCTCCTGTCCCTTTTCTAAATCCCACAACCGCGCCGAGTGGTCAACATTTATCAGGGCCAAGATGCGACCGTTAGGGTCGAATACGGCGTCACGCCCGGCGAGCTGGCCCAGATCACGGCCGCTTTCGACATTCCACAGGCGCACTATATTATTGGCACTTACTGAGGCCACCACGTGGCCGGCTGGGCTGAAGCCCACGCCGGTTACGGTAGCCCCCATATCTTTGAGCAACACTTTTTCTTCAAGTGGCGACAGATTATCCATTACTAACTCCTCGCAAATAACGTCTTCGGTCGGGGCACTGCCTTTTGCGCGCCCGACAGGGGCAGGCATGAGGCCTGCCCCCGTAAATTTTCAGCTCTTGTCATGGTGCCGTCGACTCGGTTCGACTCATCAGGAGAATTGTATTTGTCTCATCTCCCAGGGCAAATCGGGACCTGAGTTGCGCTCAGCGGTTGGGCCGATAGACACCGGCTGCACGTCCCGGTCATGGACCCGGCCGTAGATCCCACACGAGCCATACGCTAACGTCATAATTTTTGATTTCAGTCTAAACCGAGTCCCTCCATTTCCAAAAAAGCAGGCTTAGGGGTAATATGCGTCCAGCCCGGCAGCTTACAATGTGCCATTCGTCCCCACCTAATGATGACATTTGTCACTAGATTTGGTCATGGTTATCAGGTATATTCTAGTTGGCTCCTGAGCGCCGTGACACGTGGTAACAGGAACACAGTAAGCCCGGTCCGAAAGAAACTTGAGGTGCGATATGGAAATCGGCTCCTCCATCACCGCTTCACTTTTCGGGTTCACGGCCTATCCTATTACAAAAATCTAAGAAGTACGGTATTTTTAAATTTTACATTAAAGGAGAATTACCGATGAGTAACAAAGTTAAAGTCGCTGTGACGGGTGCAGCTGGTCAAATTGGCTATGCCTTGCTATTCCGCCTGGCTTCTGGCCAGGCTTTTGGCCCTGATACGAAGCTTGACCTGCATTTGTTAGAAATCACCCCGATGCTCAAAGCAGTTGAGGGGGTGGTGATGGAGTTGGATGACTGCGCTTTCCCAACCCTGGGTGATGTGGTCATTACCGATGACCCCAACGTCGCATTCAACGGCATCAACTGGGCGTTATTGGTCGGGGCCAAGCCGCGAGGCAAGGGTATGGAACGGGGCGATCTGATCCGTGAGAATGGGCCAATCTTTGTTTCGCAGGGAAAAGCCTTGACTAAAGCGGCCGGCGATGTGCAGGTATTGGTGGTCGGCAACCCGGCTAATACCAACGCTATGATTGCCGCCAGTAACGCCGATGGTGTACCCCCTGGGCGATTCGCGGCGATGACCCGCCTAGACCAGAACCGGGCTTATGCCCAACTGGCAAATAAGGCCGGCGTGACCGTTAGCGACGTTAGCAACGTCGCCATATGGGGGAACCATAGTGCTACGCAGTATCCTGATGCCGAAAACGCCAAAATTAAAGGTAAGCCGGTCTATGACGTTATTGCCGACCACGACTGGCTGAAAAACGAATTTATTTCCAGGGTGCAAAAGCGGGGCGCCGAAGTCATTGCAGCTCGCGGTCACTCTTCGGCTGCCTCGGCCGCCAATGCCGTCGTCGACCACGTGCGCAGCATGGTTACCAAAACGCCGGCCGGCCACTGGTTCTCCGCCGCCGTGGCCTCCGACGGCAGCTACGGGATAGATAAAGGGCTGTTCTCGTCCGTTCCGGTCACCAGTGATGGTCAGGGCAACTGGCGCCTCGTTCAAGGCTTATCGCTGAGCCCTTGGGCCAAGGAAAAAATGGGGGCCTCGCTGGCAGAACTGCGGGCCGAAAAAGAGGTAATTGCGGATTTATTAAAGTAAGCACGGAAACAATGCAACGGTCACTGAGCGGCAATTCTATCGCTGATATTAATCAACGTTTGGCCGAAGCACAGCAGCAGTTTGCTGCAGACTATCCGGGCGACAGCTTGGAAACCCGCCAGCCGATCCATTCGGTTTATGGGGGAGCGCATCTCTTCAAAAAAGATACGCACCGCAAGCTGGGCCGGCTGGCGTTAAGAAGCTTGGCCGACTTTGCGCCAAACTTCGCTGTATTTGCCAAGGCGTTAGGGCTGCCCGGAGCGGAAACCCTACCTGAGGCAAAAGCTGAGGTCGATCGGCTGGAGCAAATGCTCTTCCCGGTTGGACCGGTGGTTGAACCAGAGCAAATTAATGATCCGGCCAGGCTAGCTTATACGATTTACACCCGCGTGCGTGAAAAATTGGAGCGGGAACCGGTTGAGGATTTGCGGATCGACTTTGAGGATGGCTACGGCTATCGTTCCGACGAGGAGGAGGACGCCCACGCTATTTCCGTCGCCGGACAGCTTGCCGAGGGGTTGGCAGAAGGAGATTTGCCCCCGTTCATCGGTATTCGGCCCAAATCCTTTTCGTTAGAGGCATACCCCCGAGCCGTACGTACATTAGACTTAGTGTTGACTCAACTGGCGGCGCAAGCCGAGGGTAAACTGCCACCTAATTTCATCATCAGTTTACCTAAAGTGACAATGACAGCTCAGGTTGAGGCGCTGGCCGCTATTTTAGATCGGTTAGAGGATCGAACCGCACTTATACCTGGCACGATCAAGGTAGACTTGATGATTGAAACACCCCAGGCCGTAGTGAA
>JBFGLD010000655.1:0-4357 GCA_041576335.1 Anaerolineae bacterium
ACAGGATGCTGCCTCCGCTAACCAAGATACCGTGGTTGAACCCTTTGGGCAGTGGCAGCCCGGGCGGATTAATAATTTTTTTCTCCATAGTTTCTCTAAGCTCCAATTGTTAATAACCTGAGCTCGATAATTCAACTTGAAATGTCATTTTGAGGAGCAAAGCGACGAAAAATCCCTGAATAATCCGCTTGCAAGCATAAGTTTTAGGGATTCGTCACGCCGCTCCGCTCCGTTCAGCCTGACACGTCCAGAATTTCCGAACTGAGGTTAATAGCCAGCTTCCAATCATCGGCCCACAAACTTGGGCTCTACCTTCTCTTTGAACGCTTCGTAAAATAGGCGATGATCCTCACCCATCAACATAAGCGCCTGGGCCTGGGCTTCGGACTCCAGGGCCGAAACCAGGTCCATATTCCACTCGTTGTTGATCAGCCGCTTGGTCATAGAGATGGCCATGGTCGGCCCCTGGGCCAGCCGCTGGGCCCAGGCCGTCGCCGTAGACAGGACCTCTTCCTCGGCCACAACGCGGTTAACCAGGCCGTACCGCTCGGCAGTCGGGGCATCCACGGTGTCACCCAGCAGCAGCAGTTCCAGGGCACGCCCCTGCCCTATCAAGCGCGGGAGCAGGTAGGCCGCTCCCATATCCGCCCCGGTCAAACCAACTTTGGAGAACAGAAATGCAAATTTCATCCTCTCCGAGGCGATCCGTAAATCCGAGGCTAAGGCAATAACGGCCCCGGCTCCGGCCGTGGTTCCATTCAAGGCGGCAATGATCGGTTTATCCAACTGGCGCATGTTTTGCACGACTGCGCCTGTCATTCGGGTAAAGTCCAGGTGCCCTTTAACATCCCGTTTGAGCAATTCTCCGATGATATCGTGGACATCCCCCCCTGAACAAAAGCCTCGCCCCGAACCCGTCAAAACCAGGACTTTGACCGAGTCGTCATACCGCAGATCCTCCAACAGGTCACGGAATTGGGCGTAAACATTAAACGTCAGCGCGTTTAGCAGGTCCGGGCGGTTAAAGGTCAGCGTTGCCACGCCGTTGTTTACTTCAAAAAGAAAATCATAGGTCATTTAAATTCTCCCAAATAAATTTACACAACATTATTTTCCGCAGGGCGAAGTGCGTAGACTTAGTAACCCACTTGGCCCTACTTTCTATGTCACCACATCACCGTGCCGCCGTCGACATTGATGGCCTGGCCGGTAATGCCTTGGCCAATATCCCGGGCCAGCAGCAGGGCCACGGCCGCGACCTCATCCGGCTCGATCAGGCGCTTTTGCGGGCTCATCTTTTCTAAGACTTCGCGTGCCGCGCCCTGGCTCATGCCGGTGCGATCGACGATATTGGCCACGCTGGCATCGGTCATGGGCGTATCCACGTAGCCGGGACAGATTGCATTAACCGTGATATTGTGCGCTGCAAACTCTACGGCCAGGGCCCGAGTCAGGCCCAGCAAACCGTGCTTGGCCGCGGTATAAGCCGCAATATAGCGACCGCCCACTTTCGAGGCAATCGAGGCTATGTTGATAATCCGTCCCCATTTTTGCTCGACCATGCCTGCGGCCAAGGCCTTGGTGACGTAATAAGCGCTGGTCAGGTTAATCGCCAACATCCGGTGCCACAGCTCGTCCGGATGATCCAGAAACTTGTGGCTCTGCGCATTGCCGGCATTATTGATCAGGATATCGATACCGGCCCACGCTTCGAGCACGGCGGCGGCCATTTTTTGAACCTGTTCCGGAGCGATCACATCGCAAGTCAGAGCCAGGCTGCGCCGGTTCATCGCGTGGATTTCGCCGGCAACGTCTTCGAGGTCGGGCAAGCTGCGGGCCGTTACGGCCACATCTGCGCCGGCTTTAGCCAGAGCCAAGGCAATGCTGCGGCCAATGCCTTTACTGCCGCCGGTCACCAGCGCGCGGCGGCCGGCCAATGGTAAGTGGTTATTTTCTGCCATCGTTAAGTAGATTTCTCAAAATCTGAAATTAATCTAGATTTTCCCGATTCAATGATTCATCTAATCCCACAAAATCGGCGGATTCATAATACACAGGTCGGCCCGACCGGCGGCCAGGATAGAGTTAACATGGTCGGTAATCGTGATACCGCCGGAGATTATCGTGGGTATGCGCGCTTCGTGGCGGATCTGTTCGCTGTACGGGGCCAGAAAGTAGGAATCATAAACCGGCTTTGACTCGCTCGTAGTCTGCCCGGCCAGTACGTGGACCAAATCACAGCCGCGGGCTTGCAGTTTCTTGGCCACAACTACGGCTTCCTCAACCTCAAAACCGTTCCTGGCCCAGTCGCTTGCCGGAACAGCCGCCGACAGCGGCTTATCTTGCGGCCATACGGCCCGAACTGCGTCAAAAATCTCCAGCGGAAATTTTAGGCGATTTTCAAGCGATCCGCCGTAGTCATCACTGCGCAGATTTGTTAAGGGCGAGATGAAGCCGGCCAACAAATAACCGTGCCCAAAATGAAGCTGCAGCATGTCGAAGCCGGCTTCCGCGGCCATCTGTGCGGCCTGAACAAAGGCATCGCGAACCTGATCCATATCGCCGCGGTCCGCCTCTTTAGGCGTTTGATTATGCGGCGTGTACGGCACGGCCGAGGCAGAAATCAGGGGCCAGTTCCCCTGCCGCAGGGGCCGGTCCAGCCCTTCCTGACGGGGTCGGGTCGAGCCTCGGCGTCCGGCGTGGTTTAGCTGTAAAGCAATTTTTGCCTGAGAAGCGGCATGCACCGCGTCGACAATCTCCTTCCAGGCCGGCAGGTGTTCCGTTCGATACAAACCGGTATCACCGGCCGTAATCCGCCCATTGGCCGAAACTGCCGTCGGCTCGGTGATGATTAAGGCCACGCCGCTCCGGGCCCGGCGGATAAGTTGTTCACGGTGGGTAGCGTCGGGCAGCCCCTCGCGGGCCGAGTAGGTCGAGACGGGTGATAGGGCCACTCGATTTGCCAGGGCCATATTTCGTAACTGTAAGGGCGTAAACATTGGCGGTGGCGCGATCGTCAGGATCCGGTCCGGCGCCGAGCCGGCTTGATCATCTTCTTGAAGGCAGGCCTTGGTCGTAAACCAGCGGTCGACACTTTCGCTGTAATAGGGATCGCGCAGCCTGAGGTTATCGTAAGTAATGCGACCACTGCGGGTCAGCAGGTGAAAAGTAAATTGGAGCGGATCGAGATGCGTGTAGCGCTTGACATTTTCAAAATAGCTTTGGCTTTCGATCGCCGCAGCCTGCAAAAGGTCAACGCGGGGCCGGCGCTCGGCCTCGTAATTTTTGAAGGCGGTTTCGAGGTCAGCCCCATGCTGCTCAAACGCGTTAGCCAGGGCAATGGCATCTTCCATGGCCAATTTCGTACCGGAACCGATTGAAAAGTGGGCCGTATGGGCCGAGTCGCCCAGTAAGACAACATTTTTGTAGCGCCAGGTTTTATTTTTGACGGTGATAAAATTTATCCATAGCGAGCGGTTCGACAGCAGGCTGTGGCCGTGGAGATCGGCGGCAAACAGTTTTTCACAATAGGCGATACTTTCCGCTTCGCCGGCCTGGTCCAATCCGGCTCGCAGCCAGACATCTTCGGCACATTCGACGATAAAGGTACTGGTGTTGCCATCAAAGGGATAGGCGTGCACTTGAAACAAACCGTGCTCGTTTTCACGAAAGATAAAGGTAAATGAGTCAAACACCCGATGCGTGCCAAACCAGACAAACTTGGCTTGACCCACGGCCAAATCGGGCTTAAAAATATCCTCATACGTTTTGCGGATCATACTATTAACCCCATCGCAGGCAATGATCAAATCGCAGCCGGCAAATTGGGCCAGGTCCTCAACTTCGGTATCAAACTGCAAATTGACGCCAAGTTCTCGGCAGCGCTCCTGCAAAACGAGCAGCAGTTCGCGGCGGGCCATCCCGGCAAATATATGCCCCCCACAGCGGACCATTTCCCCCTGGTAAAAGACATCAATGGCGTCCCAAATTACAAACTGGTCGGTAATGGCTTTATAACTCTTGTAGTCGGCCTCCCGGAACGAGTTTAAGGTGCGGTCGGAGAAAACAACGCCCCAACCGTAGGTGGCATCGTAGGGATTTCTTTCAATAACGGTAATGTCAAGCTTGGGGTTGGCCTTCTTCAGCAGCAAACTACAATACAAGCCGCCCGGCCCGGCACCCAACGTTACAATCTTCATCCAACCACCTCCGCTAACCGGTCGAGCTGGGTCTGGGCGGAAATCGTAGGGTATAGAATTAGTTCATCGCAGCCGGCATCTTCATAGCCCCTGATAAATTGGCTAATGGCTTGGGGCGTCGTGAGCAGTCCTTCGGCAATTCGTTCGGCAAAAGGACC
>JBFGLD010000656.1:0-4348 GCA_041576335.1 Anaerolineae bacterium
CGCCAGCAATACCACCGGAAATCATCAGGGCGAAAATGACAAGCAGCAAGAAGCCAACGACATTCTCAAGGCTAAGATGGAAAAATAAGCTTTCAACCGGATCGATATCATAAATCCAGCGACTCATAATTTGGCCTAATACAAAGCCAAGTCCATAACTTAGGCCGCTAATCACGGTATGGCGCAGATAGGTATTCATGAGACTAAGTTACCTTTCGATGAGGCAGAAATACAGACACCACCAGTGCTAACAGAATAACTATCAAAATACCCAACAACGTCAATTGCATAGCCTCAAAGCTAATTTCCACCCCTACCTTTGCTAGAGCATTCCGTTCCTCGCCCGGCAGGTGGGCCAAAATCGTATCCAATTCTTCTATGGAGAGGGTCTGCAGCGCATCTTCAACCTCAACGATAATCTCTTCCCTTTGGGCGTCGGTGACTGTAAGGTTGATCTCCTCCAATACGCCATCGACCACACCCGTAGACGTTAGAAAAATCAATCCAACCCCAAGGATGGAAATACCCAGCGAGTAGGCCAGGTCTTGCAAGGTGTTATAGATACCGCTGGCCTCCCCCGGTGTTTCAGGGTCAGCCGCCGAGAGAGTCAAGTTAGCCATTTGGCCCACCACTAGTCCGGCTCCAACGCCAATCACCACCAGGTCCGGCAGGAGTTGAAGTGGGGTCAACCCCGGTACAAAGTCATTGATCAATAGCCACAGACCCAACATCAGCACAACCAAACCCGTCTGAATAATGTACTTGGGAATGAGTCGCTGGCCCAATCGAAAGGTTGCCAGCAGGACCAGGAGCATTGTTATGTTGTAGGGCAGGATAGCGATAGCCGTATCGAAGGAGGTCAGGTCAAGCACTGTTTGCAGAAACATGTAAAGCGTGTAGGTCAGGCCGGCCGTGCCGATGGCATAGAACAGACTGGTCGCCAACCCGATATCAAACTGCCGCCGGCGGAACAGACCCATCCTCCAAAGTTGGCTTTTGCCCTGCATCGCTTGTCGACGGCGCCAATAAAAGGCAAATACCACCAGTAGAATAAAACCGGCGGCAATCAGCAAAGGCACAATGGATAAGGCGAAAGGAGGAATTACAGAATCGCCAAGACGAAAAATCTTTCTGGGTGTCCACCAACCATACTCATTGGCTAAATTAAACCCCAGCAAAAGGGTCACGAGACCAAAAAACGACAATAGTCCACCGATCCAGTCAATAGATTTATCTGGAGATCTGACAATTTCCGGAACGGGCCGGGCCAGCAACCACACCAGGATCACCAGCCCAACCTGCGGCAAAAACGCCCAAGGCCAATCGGAAGCCGTCGTGATGTAACCGCCAAGAAAAGGCCCAAGAAGACTACCGGCCACAATGGCCAGGGTGAGGCCAAACAGGGCAAACTCCTTCCTCAGGCCTTGATAGGTGCGATACATCAATATCCAGGGAAACGTAACCAGAGGCGTGGCGCCTATCCCCGTGATGATGCCATAACTCAATATCAGCGCGAACAAGTTTGGACTAAAAGCCGTGGCTATAAGGCCCAGGCCAAAGGTTATTAAACCGAGGGTGAATAATTTCTTGTGTCCATACATATCGCCTAAATTTTGACTGGTGGGTACAAATGAGGCCGTGACCAATGAGATTAGCACCAGCGCATTTTGAACATTGCCCAGGGTCGTGCCCAGGTCTCTGGCGATGGGCACAACGGCGACCGTCATCACGTATACGTTGTACGAAACGATAAACTGAGCCAGCCACAGGGCCAGCGGAATGCGCCATTGCTCGAAGTATCGGGACGGCTGTTTCGGCTTGACCTGGCTATTAACCATTACTTTACCAATTATCACCAGCTTTAGGTATCGATCGTTTCATTCTCAGTGCTTGCAATCGGGGTGCCGAATTTACTAGCATATACCTGCGTAAATTTTGCCCCAAACAAGATAATCAGGGCTACGAAAAATATCCATATAAAAACTACAACCAGCGACCCAGAGGCGCCATAAATTGAGCTTAGCCAACTCCGCCCCAGATAAAGACCGACCAGAGAACTCCCGACCCAAAAGGTCACGGCCGTCAGGATTGCTCCTGGCCACACATCACGCCACCTGACCGCGGCCTGAGGCAACCATTTGAAGATAATCCCAAACAGGACGGCATATAAGACGATGGGTAAGGCCACAATGCCCAGCAAAGAGGTTAACCTCCTAAGTTCTGGGAACAACCAATGCAGAAGTTGCTGCGGAATCGCGACCCAAAAGGCCTGA
Source organism: Anaerolineae bacterium (assembly GCA_041576335.1). GTDB lineage: Bacteria > Chloroflexota > Anaerolineae > 4572-78 > J111 > JANQQF01. The sequence continues at coordinate 2,274 of JBFGLD010000656.1, forward strand.
ATGGTCAGGGCAACGACCAGAAAAAGTCCCAACGAAAGTGCAGCCACTGTTGATACCAGCCGGACCCGAATGATGGCGGAGGTCTGTTGTGGCACAGCGTGCTTTTCAATCTCTATGCCCCACATTGCATTTAGAGCCATCTGAAGCTGATGGACCATTAAGGAAGCCGCGTAGACAAATATTATTGCCCCAATTACGGCGGTCACACCACCGGAAAAAACGTCTAAACCCCTTTTGATAATGTCTGGGACCACGGATGCTATTTCTGGCCCGGCCTGATCGGCAACGATGCTGACCTCCGTATTGGCTACGACGGTCTGCCCCAACACCATTCCGGCAATATCAACTGTGATGATAAGCAGGGGCGCCGCCGAAAAAATGGCAAAGTAGGCGATGGCCGCCGCGTACAGCGTGATTTTCTGCTGGCTGCAGCCAATTATAGTCTCGCGAAACAGTTCAATGGTACTGTTAAAATTCAAGGTTATTATCCATAATCGTTTCTTACCTAAAACTGCAGTGGAGAACCTGGCGTACAATTTTTTGGCAAGTCGTCACCGGCAATTTTGAAATCACCGCAAGTCAGGAAAAGATGGTTGTTGGTACCGGCCCAGTATCCAATCAGACCGACCACCAGCACAATGATGACCAAATAAACCTTCAGGCGGGTCTCAGGCAGATTAAGCAGATCTGCGTTGACGACGTTGACCACAACATAGAGAGCATAAGGTAGACAGACCACAAGGGCGAACAGGCCCAAGGCAATTACCATCCATTCGGTGATTCTACTCTGACCGATGTTCGAATTGATGGGCACAAGCACAACCCCCAACGTGGGGACCAACATCAGCAGCTTGCCCCACCGCGGCACGGGTACATCCCGCTCCGGCACCAGAAGTACGACGAGAAGAATAGCGGTGACCGTGACCCAGACAGCAAAAATATTACCATAAAATATAGTGCGATATGCGCCCAGATTAAAAGCCACATTCCAGGTGGCTGCGGATAAGCCGATCGTACCCAGGACAAAGGTGCGAATTTCCGGCCTGATTTGATCCATTGTTACGATAGAAACCTCCCCAGATAGCTGACAATGATGTGACGAACCAGCACAAATGCGCCGCTGACCAGCAGTGAGTTGATCGCATATTCTGCCAGTTAGTCACCATGTTTACTGCAATCCATTTGGTTCATCCGAAGTTTGTTTAGATTTGTCATCGCGTTTTGCATCCTCGCCTGCGCTGGTTGAGAAGGTACGCTGCCCATAGTTTTCCAAATACAGTTCCAGGGAGGTCGTGAACAGGATGACAATGATTGGGCCAAGAAAAAGGCCAATCACGCCAAAGGCCGCCAAGCCTCCGACAAAGCCAACCACCAGCAAACTCAGATGTACTTTTAGCTCCTTAGAGGTGATCAGAGGGCGCAGTATCAGGTCGATGTTGTTGATGATAAAAAAATGAACGCCCCAAATCACCAAAGCCGGTACCCACAATCCCATCAACAGAAGCACAATTCCCATCGGTATGGTGATAATTGACACCCCAAGAAAGGGGATCAGGGCAAAAATGAATAGAAGAATTGCAAATATTCCGGCAAATGGGATGTTGAGCATGGCGAACACAAGCCACATAATCAAAGTTTGTATCGCGGCCACCGCAAACACCCCCAGCATAATATCACGAGTCATTAACCTGACCCGTCGCAGATACGTACTGGTCACAACCGGTTCGAGGGGGCTGAGTTTGACGATAAAGACTTTCAGCCGGTCGTAACCTACCAACAGAACCACAAAAAAGAAGCTGAACATAGTAAAGGAAATAAACAGGCCAATAGCCGACCCGATAATCCCGGTCGCAGCTTGGGCAATTGCAGCGAGAATGGTCCCTAAGTTATTGACAATGAGTTGACCCAGCCAGGTCAAGAGCTCATTCAGGCCGAATCCGAGCCAGGCTTCTATTTGCTGGACAAGGGGTCGCTCCTTGAAATTGTCTGGGTCTACCTGTAACCTGCCGGCAACATTATTACCGAAGTTTGTTAACGCCGTCTCAATTTCCTTGCCATCCAACTGGCTGAGAAGA
>JBFGLD010000657.1:0-4338 GCA_041576335.1 Anaerolineae bacterium
GCCCCGCTGTTTTGCAGTAGACCCAGGCTGGCGATGACCGCAGCCAGGGTGATCAAGACGAAAAAATCAATGGAGGGCTGGGCCGACTCGCGCATGTCCTGGTACACTTCGGCCCGTCTGCCCGCGGTCAGGGTTGGCAGCGGTTCGGTCAAGACCTCCCAGAGACGTTGCCACCAACGTCGACTAGCCTCACGGCCCCGGGTTAGAATCGTGGGCGGCGCAGCGCCTTTAGCGACGTCCACGGCTAAACCCCCAAAAAAAGGTCGCTCTGGGTAACCCTTTCTTGAGGTCCCAATGAGCAGTAGATCCGCAGCTTTAGCCTCGTCAATAATACCCGCTCGGATATTGTCGACTTCAACCACCCGCGCTTTAACTTCGGGCCCGTTTTTGACTGTCTCCAACATTTTCCCGACTTCTGCCTTGGCCTGAGCCCCACGCTCAGGCGTCAGATGCTCCTCGACCATATTCTCGACCAGAATCTCGGACGCGGTTGGCTCGACCAAATCGCGACCCAGGGCCAGCGACGTGAGTTAAGCTGCGATCTCCTTTAATTTGGGTCCAACCGTTGGTTGTGCCGGCGGCAATAAGCCCAGTTCACGACGAAGGAGTTTGAGTTGTTGCCGTTCAAATTCACTCATGCTGACATTTTGCCAGCGTTGACTGGCTCGCCACAAAGCGGCAAACACCAACTTCAAACAACTGCGCTCACTAAAGAAGCGCGGAATGACTTTGGTTCGCCGCCGTTGTTCCAGAAAACTACGTTCCAACAGATTGGTCGTCCGGATGCGTTTATGATGAACCCGCGGGCACCGCAGATAGGCGATACAGGCCTGCCAATCATCCTGAAAGGACTTCATCGCGGTTGGATAAGTGTCCCGGTAGGTGTCCAACAGGTCGCTAGCCATCATTTCAGCCACGTCTTGATTAGGCGCATAATAAGCGGCCTGGACCGCGGCTTTGACTTCCGGGCGAGCCTGATCCGGCACTTTATCCAAGACATTGCGGATTTTGTGGGCCAGGCAGCGTTGGCGCAGGCTGTGGGCAAACACTTCTTCGATGGCCCGGATCAGGCCTGGGGCCCCGTCGGAGGTGATCAACACCGGCGTCTGCAGACCTCGCTTGACCATATCCCGCAGGAAATCGAGCCAATTCTGATCGGACTCTTTATTACCCAGGGCCAGGTGGAGCATCACCTTGCGCCCATCGGCACAAATGCCCCAGGCACACAAGACGCCTTCTTTGCCGCCGCCCTGTTGCCGCAGCGACTCATAGACCGCATCCACAAACATGTATTCCAGCTCAAATCCGGACAAATCGCGCTGGCTGAAGCTTTCGTATTCTTCCCACAGCACCTCGGTTACTTCGCTGACGGCCGTCCGGCTCAACAACCGATCGCCGGTCGCATCGACCAAGGCTGCTTCAATATCCCGGGTCGACAAGCCCCGGACATACATCTCCACCGTCAACCGTTCCAGCACATCCGTATGGCTTTGCAGGAAGCTCATCAACTTGGAGCGATACGGTTCCGGACTAGCCCGCACTTGCGGCACCTGCACCCTGACCTCCCCCTCGGCACTCCGCACCCGGCCTGGCTCGTACCCATTCCGATAGCCGCGATGTTCCTGGCCTGGTTGGCGGCGTTGGTAATGCGCCCGGCCCAGATAATCGCTCACTTCTTGTTCGACCAACTCTTGCAGCAGCCGTACCATCCCCAACTGCAAGATGGTGCTGGTAATATCTGGTTCGCCCGCCAGACCACGGTTCAACATCTCCGTGATTTGATGGCTTATTTTCCGACTCGGTGGTATTCTTTGCATGGCGTGAGGTTTCCTTTCTTTGTTAAGTTTGGGTCTTTGGACAAACCCTATTTTACCTCACGCCGCTTTCTTTTTACAGGATTTTACTGACATTACCCTTCGCCAATGGCGGTCTTCCTGACACAGCTACACCTCAATATCTTTGAGGTCACGTACATCAATATCGCTACCAGTCAACTTACCCACCAACGTGGTGTCAGCGGTGATCAAAGGCAAAGCCAGTTGTTCAGCCAAGGTGACATAGCTGGCATCATAGGCCGTAATATTATATTTCAACGCCAGTTCCAAGGCCGGTTTCATTAAGTCAGCAGTAGAAACGGTGGTGAGAGCTAATGCCCGAAGATCGATGACATCTTGTCGCGCATTTTCAGCCGGATAGTCAAAGCGCCAGACATACTTCCACAGAATGTTGGTGCATTCAATGAAAAACAAATCAGGCACGTAGAACTGAGCCGGCGGCTCCGCTGTTAGCTGGTCAAAGAGTTGATCAGCCACCTCGGACAGATCTTCAACCACAAAAAGCTTAATTCCGACACTGGCATCGATAACATAGTTTTGGCTCATCGTTCTCGATCCTGACGAAGGAGGGCGGTGCTGTCAGGGGCGTTGACGGTTGCAGGGCGAAAGAAACGGCGACGGCGAATGCTATCCAAGACCTCGGTTTGAGGCCGCCAGGTTTCGCTTAAGATGTGGTTTAGTAAAACAATAACTTCCGCACTAATAGAGCGTTGATTGGTCCGGGCTTGTTCCTGGATGCGCTCATACAGTGCTTCGGGTACATTACGTACATGTAAGGTAGGCATTGAAACTATCTCCACAAATATTGATGGTGATATTGTAGCAAATACGGTTGCACAATGCAACCAAACGAAAGGGGTTCTTTGCCAATGTAAACTGTCTCATCACAGAGGGACAAGCTATCAAATTATTTGAGCGATTGCCGATAGGTCTCCACAGCCCGGCGGGTGGTGTACCATACCCGGCCGCGCTTGATGGCCTCCAAGCGACCTTTACGAGCCAGCAGGCTCAGATATTCCTGACTGTAAGGGGTGCCTTTGGCTGCTTCGCGCAATGGGATCCATTCATCCTCAGGAGGGGGTGGTGCGGTGCTTGGGGTGCATGCCTCCAGATACAGGGTCAGGCTGCGTTCGACTGCCCGGCCTACAAAGTTGACGAGAGCCGTTTCGTCACCCGTATCGGCGCGGGCCAGCACGCTGTAATATTGGCGACGATTGACCCGCATGATGATGGTGGGTGGATAACCCTCACGCATCAACAGCAAGTTCATCACCAAACGTGCGGTACGACCATTGCCATCCAAAAAGGGATGAATGGCGACCAGGCGATGATGTGCTACCGCAGCCCGCTCAATAGGATGCAGAGTCAGTGTCGGATCGTTGAGCCAGCTTTCCCAGGTGGTCATCAGATGTGGCACTTCCCAGGCTTCAGGGGGCTGATGAGTGCTGCCGGCAATGCGAACCGGCGTAGTGCGGTACTGGCCTGCGCGGTCATCATCGATCCGAGCCAGGACCAAGCGGTGAATTTGGCGAACATGCAGCGCGGTTATCGGTTCGTCTTGAGTAGTCAAGGTCTCGACATACTTGATCGCTTCCTGGTGATTAATGACCTCTAGGTGTTCACGCAGACTTTTACCGCCAATGGTCAGCCCGGTTTCCAGGATGAGCTGGGTCTCACGCAGGGTGAGGGTGCTGCCTTCAATGGCGTTAGAGTTGTAGATCCACTCTACGGTCAATTGCTCATTAAGGCGGTGGTCCGCCGTCGTCGGCAGCGGTCGCAAGGCATCGAGTTGCGTTTTCTTTTGTTGCAGACGGGCTAGCAGCCTTGGTTCCAGCATTAAATACAGCCATATTGGTATCGGATAGATGTTGATATTGTACATCCGATACCGATATGAGGCAAAGAAATCAAAAAACTACAATGAGGACAAAATGGACTAGAAGTCAACCTATGAGAAGCCAAGAGCCAAATAACCCGAAACAAAGCTATTCTAAAAGGACACTGTTGACGATTTGCTGCGTAACCCATTTTACGTCGGAGATATTATTTATGGGACGAAACGAAAAGACGAGGAAACGGAAATCTTTTCGTGCTTGGAATGCCTGTAAAGAAAAAAGCCACTCTGCGCTCTCAGAATGACTTTTCTCAGTAATCTCCGTTAACAACTTAGTGGACCCAAGCTACAGGCTGTGTATCCTGTATTTCTGTTGCGAGAAATTACTTGCAGCGGGAGCGACGGGATTTGAACCCGCGATCTCCGGCTTGACAGGCCGGCGTGTTGACCACTACACCACGCCCCCATATTGGCTATTGGTCATTAGTTCTTGGTTATTGGTTGGTCGCAAGTCATTAAGCTCACAATTGATTACTAATCTCCAACAACCAATCCCCATGCGAACTGGGAGACCAGGATTCGAACCTGGATATACGGCTCCAAAGGCCGCTGTCCTACCATTAGACGATCTCCCAAAGCACAAATGGAATTATAGTCCCATTTTTGTTA
>JBFGLD010000658.1:0-4336 GCA_041576335.1 Anaerolineae bacterium
ACGTCGTCCGCCGAGACGTTTGCAGGTTCGAAGCTATTGCACCATTCCATCAAGCGTGTTTCTAAGTCAGCCGCTATGCCGGGTAATTCAGTCATCAGATTATAGGATTCGTGCGGATCGGTTATCAGATCGTAAAGCTCGTGCCGGCCATCCGACGCCCAGATGAGCTTGTACCGGTCGGTCCGAAAGGCCTTGAGCCGACGATTCAGGTGACTCGTATCGAAATCGGGATATCGCTGCTTAAACTTGCTTAAATTTGGGAACATCTTCTCGGCAATGGTGAAGTCGTGCCGGGACGCTGAGTGGAGAAGGCTTTTGGCCTGGATGTGGGGACTAATAGTTATCCCAACCAGGTCGTAAATGGTCGGCACGATGTCGTGCGTTTGCACTTGGTAACGCACGCGTTGATGCTCTTTGATTGTGTCCGGCATGCGCAAAATTAAGGGAACGTGGATCAAGGTTTCATACAGGCAGAATTTGTGGGCCATTAAATTGTGGTCACCCAAATTCTCCCCGTGATCGGCCGTAATGATAATAAGCGTATTCTCTCGCAATCTCTGGGAGTCGATATAATCCACCAGTCTGCCAATTTGATAATCCATGTAAGCCAGTTCGCTGTCGTATAAGTCGCGCATAACCGCGAAATCTTGCTCGGACATCTTAACCGCACCGGCAATGTAGGCGTTGGGGTCCTGGTTAATCTTGATGGCCTGGCGGTAAGGAATGTGAGCTGGTAAAAACTTGTGGCGCCAGCCACGCGGAATATGGTAGGGCGCGTGCGGTTCCAAATATTGGATAAACATAAAGAAGGGCTCTTTAGCTTGTCTTGCACGCCGAATAAAACTTTGCGCATGAACGGTGGTCCAGCGTGAACCATTATCTCTGGTATCGGTGAGGCGAGCCCAAATTTTGGTCCCATAATACCTGAGCTTGTTTGGTAAGTCGCTGGGAACCTGTCTTTCAAATTCATCAAAGCCCCGATCCAGCCCTGTTTGCGGTCCTACCCAGTGGTTTTCACAGTGGGCCCAGGTCTTGTAGCCCGCTGCCTTGAGCCGTTGGGCCACGGTCGTATTATCAGGGACATCGCTCAAATATTTATGTTCATCATTAGCCCCGTGCTTGGCTACGTATAACCCCGTAAAAAGCGAGGCATGACCGGCCAGGCTCCAACTCGCCGGCGAAATGGCTTGTTCAAATAGGATCCCTTCGGCCGCAATACGGTCAAGGTTAGGGGTTGTCAAGCGCTCGTAACCCAGGGCCGACATATGAGCAGCTCGAAATGCATCCATCACAATCAAAACAATGTTAGGCTGTTGGACCGGGCGGGTGTAGTCAAATGCTTTTTCTGCATATTGACCAGATATATTATTGTTAGACATAAAGACATCCCAAAAAAATATATTGACTCTAGTCGTACCTGGAGCTTAACCGGCTTACCCGTCTAGATCCGGTATCTTAAGTACCGCCAGTAGAAATTCCTAAAAATGTTAAAAAATTCAAACTCTATTCGATTCCACCACGGCACGCCGGTATATCCCCATTCGGGTGGAAAATCATAGCCCCACTCGTGCATATAGGGGCCAAAAACGCGCATCGCTCGGTTGATCACAACGGGGGTGTTGAAATAAGCTGCGAAATCCTTTTCTTTTTGGGCGGTTCTATTTCGCTGCGGTAATGGTCTTCTTGGTTCAATACCAATTAATTCAAGGACTGCGGCAAAATCGTTTTGTAAATTCTCAAAACGCATCACAAAATCGAATTTTTTGTGAGATAGGCTGCTCCAATTGTTGTATGGAATTTTGTAAAATTTTAGGAAGAAATCTGCAAAGTCGGCATTGTTTTCACAAACATACCGGAACTTTTTCAAGTCTACATATTTACCGGGCCCCCTGTTTTGGCTCAACCTTTCCGGATCGGTAAATCGATTCTTATGGTTGCTCTTATACTTAAAGTAATGGCTAGCGGCCTGATCGAGGGGGTTACGAACGGCCGAAAAAACAAAATAGCTCCGTTCTTCCTCCGTAGCGTCTGCCAAGAAATTAAGATAGGTCGAATGCTTGGCCAAGATAAGGGACCCATCATACTGTTCACGGAGTTCTTTACTCACCGCTGTTGATCCGGTTAGCGGCAGTTCAACAAATAGATACTTATACTTATGACTAATAACCATTCTTATTTTTTCTCGTCGTCAATTTGCTTGGCCGGAAAGCACCGGTGTCACTCTTTGCAAGAACTTTTCTAAGCTTCTTCAAAGCTGGTAGCCGAACTCTACCAGATATTTCTTGCACCAAAAAACAAACCACTTGTTCAGGGTAGGATGAAGATGATTTCGCCAGCGATCGATGGCCAGCGAATCAAAGCCTTGAACCTGAGCCTGGCGCGACACAAAACTGGAATTTACGACGGTTGGCTGCAGCATTTCCTCCCTAAATTCGACCCCAAGAAAATTGCAGAGTTTTGTCAGCGCATCGGTCGGATTGGCGATTAGATCTTCATATTGAGAAAGATAATAATTGTCAGGATAAAGGCGTTGATATCGATGATGCAGGCGGGCAAGACGCAGCCAGGTGGCAACGACGTTAAGACTCAAATACAACTCCAGGGCCAACTCCGACTGCCGGGCCAGACGATAGCGCAGGCTAATATTTCTTTGTTTATTCTTCTTGTGCTTTTTAGAGGCAAAAATGGCTCGCGGATCTCGCAGGGTATGGATGATTTTTGCATTGGGAAACCATTCGACAAGGGTGGGCACATAGTGAATATGGGCCGGGGTCTTTTCGCCACGTACGGGTTTATCCTTGGCGTAAAACGCCATTACCAAGTCGAACAGGGCCCGGTCGGTACGATCAGACTCTAACACTTTTCGCAAAAATTCTTCACGGTCAACATTATGTTGAATCCAGCGCCAAAAATTTGAATGGGGCGAATCGTAAATATGGGTCACGATTCGTCTGGCCCCGGCATCGGCAGTCAAATCGCCAACCTTAGCCAAGTCGCGACGAAAACCGGGTTTGGTCAGATGTCCCAAAAAATGGGTCTCGCCACAAATTGCGATATCTGTTGAGGTATTTAGAATCTTGCGCAGCAGGGTTGTTCCTGTTCTAAATGAGCCAACAATGAAGATGTACTCGGGTAGTGACATAATCTAACCAAACATCCGTAATCTAAGGCGAAGCCGTGCAGGTCCTTGTCGTCAGCCTCAATCGACATAACCTAATTCACGCAATTTATTCCCTGCAACAACCTGAAACCAACGGTTGACCCAAGAAGGGTTGAGGTCTTTCCAGCGGTCTGCAGCCCTTTTATCAAAACCCGATTGGCCTAATTTGAAGCCGCGACTGACAACTTTTTGTTCCAGCATTTGTTCTTGAAATTCAACGCCTAAAAAGTTGCACAATTTGTGTAGGCTCCGCTTGGGGCTGCAAACCGACTCTTCAAATTTGTAAAGGTAATACCTATCTGGATAATCCCTTTGATACTCAAGGTGTAATTTAGCGGCCCTCAACCACATATAAGTAACCTGTAACAAAATATACATTTGAAAAACCGGCCCCAAGTGGTTCAATTGTCGGTAGGGAAACGTGACGGCATGGTTATCTCTTCGTCTAAATTCGGAGGCAAAAACCCCACGCGGATCTCTGAAAGTGTGAATAACTTTGGAATTCGGAAACCACTCCAATAGGGTGGGCACATAATAAATATGTGACGGTGTTTTTTCGCCCAGCACCGGGCTATCACAGACAAGCCCCTTCCTTTCTTGAAGCCACCGGCCCTGTATCTCCATCATTAGAGCAAAAACGACTCGCTCGCTCCGCTCAGGAGCATTTAGGATTTTTCTCAAAAAAAGGTCCGGATCGGTACATTTTCTGAGCCAGGCCCAATAGCCAAGATTGCTTCTTTTGAACTCAGCCGTGTACAGAAAATCAACCAGTTTATATACATTGGCCTCATCTGACAGATCGCCAATGTTTCTGCGGATTATGTGTCTGATTCCTTCAGCCGGAATCTGATGCCCTAAGAACCAGTTCTCGCGGTTTGTAATGGCTATCTCCGACGACTTATTTAGAATTCGGACCAGCAGCGTGCTGCCGGTGCGATTCACCCCGGAAATGAAAATGTAATCGGGTCTCATAGTGTATTTGCGCGATCCCCAGCTGATTAGATATCAGTCGCTGCTCCGAAACCAAGACTTGGTCATCAGTTACGGCGCCTGATCACGGCAATCGAACGACGCCTCGAGTCACCGTCCTCAAATTCCGCTTGCGCAGCGATAGTGAATCTGGTGATTTCTGCAAGATCACTCAGGTGATGATCGAGTGTGGATAGATCTTCACCC
>JBFGLD010000659.1:0-4336 GCA_041576335.1 Anaerolineae bacterium
GAACCCCAGGTAGCTTTCCCCCTCCGGCAGCGGGAGGAGAGGGTAATTTTTTTTGGCCGTAATTTCCACCGACTCAATCCCCGGAACCCGTTCCGCTGCCTCAATTCCTTTAACTCCTTTCAATAGCCCGGCTGCCGGAATCGGGATCATCATGACACCCCGGGCAATCAGGTCGGGTGTCCACTCAAGTCTCATACCCACTGCTTGGCGTAAAATCAATGCTTCCAGCGAGATATCTGGCCCAAAGCGCAGAGTTTTTGAACAGAGGCCCCCGATCGAACGACCGGCCACCTCTACAACCCAGGGACCGGCCTCGTTGACGCGCAGTTCGGCGTGGACCGGGCCGTGACGCAAGCCCAAGGCCGTGGCCGCCTGAGCAATGGAACCGGCGATGGCTTGCTGCACTTCATCGGACAAACGTGAGGGGGTTACATAAATTGTTTCCTCGAAAAACGGTCCGTCCAGCGGGTCCGGCTTATCGAAGAGCGCCAGCAGGTGCAATTTTCCCTGGTCAAGAATGCCCTCGGCGGCGATTTCAAAGCCAGGAATGAAATCCTCAACCAAAATATGCGTCGAACCGGGCACCCGCTGCAGGGTCCTGAGCATACGCGCTACCCGCTGAAAAGCTGCTTCAAATTCGGCCGGGTTGTCTGCCCTGATAACGCCGCGACTTCCCGATAAGAGCAGCGGCTTGAGCACACATGGGTATGTCATCCAGGCGGCAATAGGGGCGGGGTCATCCATCATATCAAACAGATAAAAGTGCGGACAGGGCACAGCGGCAGCGGCCAAAAGCCGGCGCATGTGGTACTTATTGCGGGCTGCGACAGCTGCCTCAGTAGAATTGTGTAGCAGGCCCAAAGCTTCGCTGGCCATCGCCGCGATGACCGTAGCGCTATCATCCACGGAGAGGATGGCCTGAACCGGCTTTTTCTGAGCAAAGGCGACAACTGCCTGAGCCGCCTTTTCCGGTTCATCAAACTGAAGAGCCAGCGGAACCTGCCAATGGTCGGCCAACTCAGGGGCGATATTAATTCCCGTCACCACTTCGATCCCAAGCTGTTTCGCAGCCGTCGTAAAGGCAGTGGCTCGGTAGGTAGACGCTTTCATTAAGAGAATGATCCGTTTAGGATCGGTCGGGCTCATTCGCTCACCCTTTTATGGTTTGGTCAGGCTGATTATACCATAATCGTGAAGATTCCCTAGCTTCTGCGAAAAAACCAGGTTGGCTTTCCGTTGAAGTTTGGGGTAGAATATAGGCCACATTTGTCGAACACGGATTACCGATAATTGGCCGAACCATTTCCTCCCTCCAACTTTATACCGACCCAATCCGCAGTTGACGGTATCGAGGTCTACATGCCGGCTCCGGAAACAGAGGAGATGCACCAGGAAGTTGTCGAATTCAACTGCCCCCGGTGCCGGGCCGTGACCGGCTATAGCGCCGCGGACGGCGGGTTGACTTGCACTCATTGTGGCTACTACGAACCTCCCAAGAAAGCGGTGGTGGGTAAGGGGGCTGAGCAGTTTGAATTTACAGTAGCGACCTTAGAGCGAGCTGCTCATGGCTGGGGTGACGTGCGTAAAGAGCTGCAGTGCCAAAATTGCGGCGTTTACACCTCCGTGCCGGCCGAGTCGTTGACTCATACCTGTCCGTTTTGCGGCTCTAACAAAGTGATTCAACGCGAGGCGCCGCAGGATGTCCTGCGACCCCGCTATCTGATCCCTTTCAAAATTGAAGCCGGCACCTGTCATCAGATTGCTCATAAGTGGATGGGCAGCAGTTGGATGACCCCGACCGCGCTGCGGCGCCTGGCCCGGGTGGCCGAATTTAGGGGCGTTTATCTACCCTTTTGGACATTTGATGCGATCACCGAAGCCGACTGGCGGGCCGAGGTTGGGCACACTGAAACGGAACGGTATTATTCAGACGGCGAATGGAAAACCCGCACAAAAACCGTCTGGAAGTGGGAGTCAGGCCACGTCCGCATGGCGCAAGAAGACATCGTGATTTCGGGCACAACCTATGGCAGCCAGCGCCTGCTCAGCCAGATTCAAGCTTTCGATCTGCGCCAATTAGCCCCGTACGAACCGAAATTCCTGGCAGGTTATCAAGCCCAAAGCTACGACGTTAAGCTGGAAAAAGCCTGGGAGGCAGGCCGGCAAGATATGCGCGAGCGCACCCGTCAGAATTGCCACCGTCAGGCTAGCAGCTCAAAAATCCGCAACTTTAGCATGCAACTGGATTTTAACAACGAACGTTGGCGCTACATTTTGCTGCCGGTGTATGTGGCAGCCTATCACTATGACCGGCAAACCTACCAAGTGCTGGTAAATGGCCAAACCGGAGCCATCGCCGGTCAACGTCCGGTCGACTGGGGCAAAGTCTGGCTGGCGGTGATAGCCTTGCTTGCGCCAGGGGCGACGATCGCCTTGATCGGGATTGTCGCGCTCATCCTCGGCCGTTGGGGTTTTCCAATTGCCGTAATAGGCTTTGTTATGCTGGTGATCGGCATCGGCATCGCTGTTACGGTTCTTCAAAAAGCTCAAAAGATAGACGATGCTTGACCAAATGTCTGAGGTAACCGGAACGACAACTGATCTGACCTCTGCCTGGGGCAAACCGTTAATCCCAGCTATTTGTGAAAATTGCGACTGGGCTTATCTGCTGCTGCCCGGTCTTTTACCCGCGCTCTGTCCCCACTGCTGCCGCGTTTCGCTGGTCGAAGTCAAGGAGCCGGGAGACGGTCTGCCTTACAGCCGGCCCCCGGAACTGCTGCTTCCGTTCAGTGCTTCTGATCAACAGGTGGCCGAGAACATCCGGCAGTTTGCCAGCAATATCTGGTTTGCTCCCTCAGACTTGAGTCCCCGGAATTTGGGGCTGCGGCTGCAGCGCATTTATCTACCCATGTGGCTTGTCGATAGTGAGGTACAGGCCATCTGGCAAGCGGAAGCCGGTTTTAATTATGAGGCGATTAGTCATCGCGACAGCTTCGACCAAAACAAAGGCGGCTGGGTTTCAGCACGGATCACCGAAACCCGTATTCGTTGGGAACCGCGCTTGGGGAGACTGCAGCGAAGCTATATGAACGTGGTCGCCCCGGCGCTCGAGGAACATTTCGAATTACAGCGTAAGTTAGGAGCTTACGACCTTAAAGAGGGTCGCCCATACCAGGCGACGGCTATGAACGAAGCCTTCATTCGGCTCCCCAACCGGCCTCCCGCCGACGCCTGGCCTGACGCCAAACCTGCCTTTCAAAATCAGGCCGTCGAGGAGTGTCGCCGCGCTTGCCAAGGCGATCACTTACGCGACTTCCGCTGGAAGCCAGAATATTACAATCAGAACTGGACCCTGTTGCTGCTGCCAATGTACGCCACCCACTATCTGGATGACGACCAAACACCTCAGCCGCTATTAATTCACGGCCAATTAGGTCAGGTCAGTGGCCCACGCAGAGCTTCGATGAAACGGGCAAAAAAGGTATCATTCTATATCTTAGCCGCTGCGCTAACCCTTTTTTTTCTCAGCCTGATCATAGCCCTGATCTCAAGGAGCGTACCCCCGCTCTACTTGGCGGCCGTGCTCGGTTTGGTCATCGCCATCGTTCTGGGTCTGGTCGGGCTGGTCCCAATCTTTTTCGCCTGGCAATTCAATCGGAGCCGGTAAACAGAATGGTAGACGAGACCATGGAACAAAAAGAGCAAATCAACCTGTCCCGTCATCCGTTAACGGTAGAACTCAGGGGGCAACCCGTGAAGATTGAGCCCAGCGCCGGCAGCCCAACGCCCTTCGGCAGCACAGTAACCGGCACCGGCACAAACTTTGCAATTTTCAGCCGTCATGCTACCCGCGTGTGGTTGATGCTTTTTGACAAGCCAACCGACGGCAGGCCCATCTGCGAATTCGAATTGGACTCGTTAGTAAACCGCACTGGTGACATTTGGCATATTCATCTCTCGGGCATCAGGCATGGCGATCTCTATCTTTACCGGGTAGATGGGCCCTACGAACCAGAACAAGGTCACCGCTTCAACCTATATAAACCACTGCTGGACCCTTATGCCAGAGCATTGACGGGCGATTTCATCTGGGATTTCAAGCATGCTTACGGTTATGACCCGAGGTCGAAAGAAGCCGACCTATCCTTTTCGACGACAACTAATCTGGCAGGCATGCCCAAATGCATCGTCTACGGCGACGATGGGTTTGATTGGCAGGGTGACCGGCTGCTTAATCGCCCGCTCAATAAGACGGTCATCTACGAAACGCACGTGCGCAGCCTCACCTGTCACCCCAATTCAGCTGTTCAGCACCCCGGCACCTTTATGGGCGTTA
>JBFGLD010000660.1:0-4334 GCA_041576335.1 Anaerolineae bacterium
TGATTCAGCGTCCCGGTGAATATCTACAGGCTGTACGAAGCCAACTCAGTACCCTGTCCGATCCTAAGGCATGGAATCCTGGTGGCGGTCTGCCATAAACCGGCGCCTGGATAAAGATCTAGAGGAACATCAAATGATCCCTGCTCTTTCACCGGGTAACTGCCACTACCGCTATTGTCCGGCCCAAACCGTCTCAAGAGGAAGTTACGGCTTACCCGCATCCAGGACCACTTTGATTTTGTCCGGTTCGCCGGCCGGGGTGATGATGATGTCGAGGGCCTGGCCTTCTTTGGAGAATGTCAGGCGGGCCTTGTCGTTGAAGGCCGTCACCTCGTCCATGCTCCAATCGAGCGCCGATAATTCGTTCCGGTAAAATAGGGTGGCGCTGATGGCGCTAATGGCGCTGGTATATTCGATGAGCGTGGGCAGAACGGTGATGGTTTCGGCATCGGGTATGCGGGGCAGGTTGGCCAAGGTGTCATGGTGGGGGAGGGCTTCTGCCGGTGGGCTGATGGCAAAGTCTGCGTCAATATCGGTCAGCGTGTAGGTTAGCCGCAGGCTGCCCTTGTCGATAACATGAGCCGTGGGATCGGGAATGGGAATACGCAGTGTGGCCGAGATGACGTACTGCACCAGGTAATCGCCCGGCGTGGCCAGCCAGGCTTCACCCTCGGCCTTTTCGAAAATGATGTCGGGGTCGCTCAAATCGACTTCGCTGAAACGATAGCGCTGGACACTCAAGCCTTCGATGTTTTCACGAATGGGGGGGGTGGAGACGGTGGCGGGCAGCGTGATCAACTTTTCCAATTCCAGAAACTCGACGTCCTCGATCGTGTTATCATTGTCTCTAAACTGGAGCCAGTTATCATCGCCCGCCTGCTTAAGATAAAGTTGGTCGTCGATCCGAAAAAACTCCGACACGCCGCCGGTTATTTCGGCGTCGGCCAGGTTGCCTGCCAGATAGAGATAACGATGCCAGGTGTTTAACGGTTTGCTCACCTCGGTCAAGCTTTCCACGTGCCCGGCTACCGGCTGGGCACCGTAGCTTCCCTCAAAATCGATAATCAGATTAGCCCGGTAGCTGTCTAACCGGTTTAGACCGCTGTGGGCTGAGGTAAGACCCAGGCGAAACTGCTGGGCCGGGAGTGGCGCGGGCAGTGAGCTGCCGGCATCCCAAAACCTGCAGGCGGCCGTCGCTGCAATAATTACAAAAAGTGTGGCTAAATAAGCCGGCGTTAGAGAAGATTTAATCATCGTTTGATTTTAGTTCCTCGTGCTCGCTAAGGCAACCCTTCGAACCGTTACCGCATTTGACGGGTCAGCCGCTTCAAACGTTAGCTTCACTACATCCTCCGCAAACTTGGGCAGGGTGATAATCTCGGTCGAATAGCTCTGCGTAATCTCTAGGGTTGCCACAGGTTGGTCATCAGCCCGTACGGTGACCGGATGTAGGCCATCCGAACTGCTGCCGGCAGCGGTAATTTCCAGGGATAGCGCTAGATTTTGGGGATGGTGTAGAAACAGTTCTGCCGGTGCGGCGGTGGCAGCTGAAAACGTCCGGCTGACTAGGCCGGCATCGCTCTCCCGCCGGTCGCTCCAGCCCTCACCCAGGCTGAGATAGGGCTGCGTTTCTGTTTTAGGCGGGCTTTGGTACACTTTGAGACGGCCGTCGTCGTAAATCGGCACACCATCTGGCAGCGCCGCCGCGACCCAGCGCTCGGTGCCCTGCCGTTCGGAACCGGGCGGCATTTGCCAATAATCCAGCACGATGTAACGCAAGTTGAAATCAAAAAAGATAGTCGGTCCAATCAGGTCGAGCGGCTGATGGATAATGTCCGGGCCCAGGTTGCGCCAATGTTGCAGCACAGGCGTGCGACTGGCCAACTCCCGCGGATTGTGGCGCGAGGTGTAGGCAGTCAGCAAGCGCTTTTGGTGAACCGTTTGTTGGAGCAGCGGAGTCGGCCTGTCCCAGTTCATCGGTAATTCGGCTATGGTGTAATCTTCACTCTGTCCGGCCAGATCAAAGTAAAAGCGAGGCGTCTCGATTTTGGAGATGGGATACGGGACGGGTACAAATTCGAAGCAGATGAAGAGGATCGCCAGGAGTGGAAGCCAGGTAAAAACTTGAAACGTAGGACGTCGGGCGTCAGGCTTAGCTTCGAGTTTTTTTGATAATTGGTAATTGGTTATCGAGGCCAGGGCAATGGCCACAAGGACGCCGAGGCCCAGCATCACCATTAAGTCATAACGGCTGAGGGAGCGAGTTAAACCGATGAACGGGACGGTATTGTAAAGGAGCAGGTAGGGCATGGGCATCGGCCAACTGCCTAAAGTCACCATTTTGCCGCCGATGTGAAGAAAGGGACCCAGCGCCAACAGGAAGAACAGCAACACGACCAGGGTCCAAAATTTGACGACAATTTGGTGCCACTGCCGAGTGATCGCGTAAATGGTCAGGGCCAGAGGCACGAATCCGGCAAAGATGAGCCGTTCCGAGGTGGTCGTGGTGAAGGTGCCGGCGATGGTTTTGGCCCACGCGCCCCACAGCGGATGCATTTCCGAGGGGGTGAAAAAGGCCAGCAAGTCGGCGGAGAGGGTGATGTTTTGGGCTAGGCCGGTTTCCAAGTCGGGCCGGGCCGTGGCTTCGCGGATCATGGGAATGAGCAGCGGCGACAGAATAACGGCGAAACCCAGGCCGATGGCGAGCACGGGCCATAGCGTTTGGAAAAGGGGGTGAGAGAAAAGGCCCTGGCGGCTCCCATTGGTCGACCGGCGGCGTGTAGATAGTCGGCGCCAGCGCAGCCCTATGGTCCACATAACGGCTATGCTTGTAAAAATGAGTAAGTACAACGTATGGTACCAATCAACCAGGGTAGCCAGGATCAAAAAGAGGCAAGATAGGGCAATGTTCCGCCGGGCACAGCGAACAGGTGTGCCGGCCCAAGGTCGTAACGTCCGGAAAAGCGACAAGATATAAAGCGGTGGCCAGACCATGCTAAACACTTGCATGTGGCCCAAGAGATGGGCCATGTGGAAGGGCGACATCGTAAAAACCAGCCCGCCGGCAAAGGCAGCCAGACGAATGCCTTGCTGGCTGGGTAGCCTAAGTTGGCTCAGCGTGGATAACGAGAGCAAATATCCGCCGTAACCGGCAAAGACAAAACTAAAAAACACAACGCTGTGGTAGGCAATGGCCAGGCCAAAGTTGAGTTGGAGCGGTAGTGTCCAGAGCCCATTGAAGATATTCAGGGTATGAAACAGCAGGTTTATACCGAGAGGAGGGTAAAGATAATCGGTAAAATATGGGTTTGTGCCCAGAACCAGCACAGCTTCTTTAACCCACCACAGATTCCAGTAGTTTTGCCAGCCGTCAAAACCATCTCCGGGGATGCCATCCGTCAAGTAGAGCGCGGATGGCCAGGTCATCAGGACCGTTAGCAGCAAATAAGCGGCCAGCACCCACAGATGGGGCCCTTGAGGATGTTTAACTTGACTGCGCACGATAAAATATTTCCGGCACTTTCGAATTCAGCCTTCTACCAGGCCCTGGCATCCTTCAGTCAAACTGGAAAATAGAGGAATTTAGCCCCTGGGTAGTTGCTTCGCTACAACAGACCGAATTTGTCCGCCAGGGCGACAATAGCGCCCAACAGCGCATCGGCAAACGCTTTTTGCTGAAATACCAACCTGGCGGAAAACCAGCCCAGTCCGGCCCCGGCAGCAACATCCAGTGGGAAATGGACCCCGCCAAAAATGCGGCTCAGGCCAAACAATGTGGCAATGAAGAATAAGCCCCAGCCCCACGGTCGATTATGAAACCACACTCCAGTGGCAATGGCAAATCCAATGGTGGCTGCGTTACTGGGAAATGAAGAGTCGGTGGGTTGGTAGAAAAGTAGATTGACTTCGTGGTTGGCAAACGGGCGTGGCCGAAAATAGAGCACGTTGACGATTTTTAAGAGCATATTGCCGAGCAGCGTGCCTAAGGTGGCTACCACGGCTGCCCGCCGGTTAAGCTGCTGTTCGGATTGACTGGTTCCTTCAAACCACAGCGCCAGCAGCACGACCGCCATCAATGTCGGTACAAAATAGTCATTGAGGAACAGCCGGGCGATGGCATCGAGCCAGACCCATCGCCCGGCATAGCTGTTGATGATGGTGAAAAACCAGTTGTCGTAGGTGAGCAAACGAAATAACCCAAGATTCTCAAGTTAGGTCTAGTTTATAGACCGGCCAGGACGTGATTTAACCGAACAATTGATGGTCGACGACTGACCAAAAGATGGATGCTGCTATTCGTTACTCGTCTGCCGTCGTTCGTCCACCACGGGCAA
>JBFGLD010000661.1:0-4328 GCA_041576335.1 Anaerolineae bacterium
ACTACTGGTAGAGCCGCCGGCAAGTTCGGTTATCCCCCACATAACGACGATTGCCGCCAGGACAATAAAGGTAAAAACTGGCTTGCTGAGTGGAATGGGTAGGTAGGGCCTGGGCGCTGGTGGGCTGGGTTCAAAATCTGTTGGATTTGTCATAAGAATTCCGTATAATGGGATTAGCTGCTAGACACTGGCTGTTAAAAATTGATGATGAGTTGCCAATACCTGTTGGCCATAGATCTATTGGTTATAACGTAATCACCCGCTGTCGAACTCGGCATTTCTCGGCCGTAATAATCGCGGCAATTTTATGGCAGGTTTCCTCCAATTGGCCTTCAGAATTGATGACGATATAGTCAAATATGCCAAGCTTTCTTATTTCTTGTCGAGCGGTTGCGATGCGCATTTTCAATTGACCTTCCGGTTCGGTTTTGCGCTCTCTCAGGCGGCGAACCAGCGCCTCTTCCGACTCGGCGGAGAGGTAAATCAGGACCGCTTCGGGCACGAGATGACGAATGGTCGCCGCCCCCTGCACGTCGATACGCATAATCACGTCCTTGTTGCTGACCAGGGCTTGACGTACCTGTTCCTTGGGAATCCCTTTGTAATCGCCATAAACAACCGCATATTCCAATAATTCTCCCCGTTCAATCATTTCGGCGAATTCGCCCATGGAAACGAAAAAGTAATCGACCCCGTAAACCTCGCCGGGCCGCTGGGGCCGGGTCGTGGCCGTGACGACAAAGTTAAAGGGATACCCTAATTCTTTCATCCGCTCAATAGTCATATCCTTGCCCACGCCGGATGGGCCGGAAATAACAACGAGCAGAGGAGCCTCGGTGCGATCATAAGGATTGATAGGGTCGGTCAAGCAATATTCTCCTTTCAATCTTGAACTGGTTTGATTTGCCTGATTGACAAGGGTATAATGTGTTCGATTTATGCGATACTTAAGAGGTGAAGCATGCCAATTTACGAATATGGCTGTTATGATTGCCGAAAAAGAGTCAATATTTTCTTCCGCAGCTTTTCCGATGTAGAAACAAAAACGGCGGTTTGTCCACGCTGCCAGGGTACTAATCTCAAGCGGCTTATTTCACGAGTTGCGGTTGTTCGTTCGGAAGAGAGCCGGTTAGAGACGTTAGCCGATCCCAGCAGCCTGGCCGGTCTGGATGAAAATGATCCTAAATCAGTGGCGCGCTGGATGCGGAAAATGAGTAAAGAAATGGGCGAGGATTTGGGCAGTGAGTTCGATGAGGTTGTCAATCGTCTGGAAGCGGGTGAAGATCCTGAGTCGATTGAACAATCTATGCCGGCGATAGGCAGCAGCACGGCAGATGATGATTGGTTTGAATAATGTGAAGTTGCCGGGATCAACGGTAATATTTAGCAATTTCTTTAATGTTTGTCTCCTAAGCGCTTACGACTAGCTGCCAGCCACGAGGTTGTTCTTGGTTTTTAATTTTTCCTCAAGCCGATAGCAGATGGTCTGATTGATTGTCTCCACCGAAGCTGCGGCGTCCACGATGAGCCAGCGACCGGGTTCAGCGCGGGCCATTTCCAAATATCCGGTCCGGGCGCGCTGGTGGAAAGCCAGGTCAAGCTGGTCAAGCCGATTCCACTCAGCCTCCGCCCGTCGACTGGCTGTAATTCTACGCTGTAGCCCCTTTTCTGCATCCAGATCCAAATAAATCGTCAAATCCGGCGTTAGATCTTGCGTGGCGAAGCGTGTTATCAGGCGCAATAGATCAAAGTCCACCTCTCGTCCGTAACCCTGATAAGCGTAAAAGCTGTCGGCGTACCGGTCACACAAAACAACGCCACCCCGGGCCAGGTGGGGCAGGATGACCTGCTCTACTAATTGGGCTCGACTTGCCGAGTAGAGTAAAACCTCTGTTCTTATCGACATATCGGTATTGCCGGCGTCAAGCAGGATTTGCCGTATTTTGTTACCGATATTGGTACCTCCGGGTTCTCGAGTGAAGAGAACATTGTAATTCAGTTGACGCAGATGTTCGGCGACCAGATTGATTTGGGTACTTTTACCCGCCCCGTCAGGCCCTTCAAACGTGATGAACAGACTCAAGATTTGCTCCTCGGTGATTCACGATAAATCCGTACCCGGCGATTCGGTTCCCTACCTGAGCTAAAAGAAATAAGATTGGCGTTGCGAGCCATTTGATGCTGCTCTCGCCGAACCGAAGCGGCCTGCGGCAATAATTGCACGCTGCGCGCGCCGGATAACACTTTTTGAATGGCCTCTTGAGTTTCCCGCCTGGCGATAGAGACGTAGTCGGTTTCATCGGCGTTAAGCGAAAAAATGTCGGCTAAACAAGATTCCATTTGGACCACCGTATTGGAGCGGAGCACGTAGACCGGTTTGCCTAATCGTTCGGCAGCCGCAATGGGCTGCGGGTGTTTACGGTAGTAGCTTTTAAGAGTCATCAACACATCCGCATCGTCCAGATCGTCAACAATAGTAATTGGCAGCCGCAGTGTTCTGGCCGCCTGGCGCAGGCGATTTTGACCGACTCCGTAAGGAAAAATTTTCTTCGCCTGCAGTGGTCTCAAATTTTCAATATTGACCAGACGGCCGCTGGCAGCCGCTCTGCCCCGAAAATCGCCATAATCGCCCTCCTTACCTTTAGGGGAGGGGACATCCTCGGGTCCGATAGAGTCGGCAGGCACCTCAATTTGAATCTCCCCTTTTTCATTGCGATACCGGATTTCGGGGGGGATAGGCTTTTGACGCAGCAACATATCCACTGCACGGCCCACATTGTGGTGCACGGCAAACGTTTGTCGATCCTGAATCTCGACCAACACGTCGAAGGTCGGGGGAGCACGCCGTTCCAGTACTGTTTTTTGGGTGCCGCGACGCCGGGCTTCATCATCCGATAAAGTAACACTATCAATTCCACCTACCAGGTCGGATAGGGTGGGGTTTATCAGCAGGTTTTCAAGCGTAATACCGTGAGCTGTTCCAACGAGTTGCACGCCCCGCTCGGCTATCGTACGCGCCGCTTCGGCTTCAAGTTGGCGACCAATTTCGTCAATGATAATGACCTCGGGCATATGATTTTCGACGGCTTCAATCATTACTTCGTGCTGCAAGCTCGGCTTGGCCACCTGCATCCGCCGGGCACGACCGATGGCTGGGTGGGGAATATCCCCGTCGCCTGCAATTTCATTCGAGGTATCTACAATGATGACCCGTTTATTCTCGGCCAACACCCGAGCGGCTTCGCGAAGTAAGGTGGTTTTGCCCACACCGGGACGGCCTAATAGTAGTAAACTCTGACCGGACTCAAGAATATCTCGTACGATGTCGACGGTGCCAAATACAGCTCGGCCCACCCGGCAAGTAAGGCCGATAATTTTCCCCTGACGGTTGCGAATACCCGAGATACGGTGTAGAGTCCGCTCAATACCGGCCCGGTTATCCCCCATAAATTGGCCAATTCGTTCGATTACGTAATTGATATCCTCATCGCTAACTTCTCGATCACTCAAAATAATTTCGCGGTCGGTGAAACGAGCTTCCGGTTGTCGGCCCAGGTCCATCACAACCTCGATTAAATTCTCGCCCTCATTGACTGATTCGAGCACTTCCCGAATGTAGGGGGGCAGTACTTTGAGTAGCGCGTCCAAATCGTCTGTAATTTTGACTTGCTCTACCGTTTGGTCAAAAGTTGTTATGAAAGTTTCTAACATTTTTGGCTTTCCTAGAAACAAATATAACGCTTAGCAGGATTACCCTAAGCCCGGTAAACGCCGATGAGCAGGCTAAATTGTCTCTACGCGTGAAATAGCCGATGTTGCTGCTCCCTCTGACGGACTTTTCTCGAGTGCATGCATCAAACTGGGTGTCTTCTCTCTTACGCGTACGGTCATCGGTTTTACCACGAGTACCTGGCTGGTGAATGGCCGAAACCCTAAATCTGTCAACACAGTTTGCCATCCAGTTTCGTACTGCCTGACGGCAAAGTAAATTGTTAAGGTCGCCTTGGTGGCTATGAGGCAAAGTGCCGCCTTACCCAGGTTCTCGGCCTGATCCAAAGCATCCGGATGTAACAGAGTCCGAATCCAAACGCCGCGTTTTCCACTGCGCAGATATAGCGCGCCAAGTAATTCGCCCTCTTCTTCCCATACGTATCCTTCTCGGCGCCCCAGCTCCCCCCACCGCCGTTGGGTCACGGACCATCGCCCCTGAGCCAATCCTTCTGCGTTTTGTACCGGCCGCGGGGTTAAGGTGCCGTACAGTTTCTGTAATCCCCAACCATCGCTCGATTGTTGAAGCCGTAGGGCTAAGGCTGATTTTAGCGAGAGGC
>JBFGLD010000662.1:0-4325 GCA_041576335.1 Anaerolineae bacterium
CTGTACCTTCTCATGAGGATGATCAGGGTGTTCGGACCGGAGCCTAAACCGGCTCCCAGTTTGGAATGAGGTTTTCCAATTGGTCCCGTTTTGCCAAAGCTCGCCCGATCGGCACGCATGTATTTTTGGACGCGGGTGAGCCGGATGAGGTTGCTCAAAAAACGTAAGTCCGGGCGAGCGAACCTACTTTTTGTATGCCGCGATGCGCAGCAGTCATCCCAGCGTCATCAAGGCTGAGTTGAACGGTCACTCCCTAAGTCTGCCTCAAGATACCAGTTGATTTAACGATAGAGTAACGACTCAAATTGACAATCTGAGTTACTGTGTTACACTCTGGTCAAAGTACCGCAGCACGTTCGCTTTTACGAACCTTCGTGAAGTACCTTACCTTCTCCGTCTCGGGCAAAACCGATGAGCTCACGTGTAACAAGCCAGCTTCCTGATCACGTCTTAAACGTTTTGAAAGAGGGTTGCCCTGCCTTGTTGCTCACAACCGGGTTAGACGGCTTTCCAAACACGGCCTACACTTGGGTGGTTGCCCCTGATGCCATGACGGTGCGCTTTGGAGCAGATCACGGCAGCACCACCCTGGCCAATTTAGAGCGAGAACCACGGGCTTCGCTCCAAATCATTGGCCCCGAGAATCTGGTCTTTCTTATCAAAGGGGCTACCTCCCGGATCAAACCTCAGATTGAAGCGGCACCGTTCAAAATTGCAATGATGACCTTGTCGGTGACCGAGGTCAAAGATCAATCTTGGCCCGGGGTCAGGGTGCAGCCGCTGGCGTACGAATGGTCGGCAGATCAGAGCGAAAGGATGCTGGCTGTAGAACGTGCTGTCTATAGCGAAATGCGCCGGTGGAGCGACTGATGCTGTCCGGGCGCGTAATGACCGGCCATAGGCAGGCGGCTGCTTTTACCCGGATAGACTGGGTGCGGGAGCAGTTAATCACCAAAGTCGGAATTGACCCTTACCCTGGTACACTTAATCTACTGTTGGACACCGCTGCCGACCAGGCAACGTGGGCCGGGCTAAAAGCAACTCAGGGCTGCCCGGTAATTCCTCCCAATTCTGAATGGTGCAGGGCCCGCTGTTATCCCGTCCGCATCGGAGACCGGCTGCCGGGCGCTATCATCTTCCCCGAAGTACCGGACTACCCTGAACCGCAGGTAGAGGTTATCGCGGCGCTCCCTCTGCGCCAAATGTTATCTTTAGCAGATGGCGACCAACTGACACTGGAACTTCCCCAACCCATATCCGTCCGTGCCGTAATCTTTGATGTGGACGGAACCCTGGTCGATTCGGTGGAGGCCTATCGGGTCGTAGCGGAACGGGCTGCTGCCCCATATGATATCCCGATTACGCGCGAGGTGGTCTGCCAGGCCCTAAACACCAATCACCCGACCTTCTGGGAACTCGTTGTCCCCGGCGACCAACCAAACCAAGCTGAGATCATTGCCGCGTTAAAGAAAGAGGCAATGCGCCAATGGCCGGACGTGTTACGTGAGTACGGCGGAATATTCCCCGGCTTACGTGAAACCTTAGAGGAACTAAAGCGGCAGAGCAGGCGCATCGCAATTGTAACCGGCTCGCACGGAGGTTCCCTCCAACCCCTGAAAGAGGCCGGCTTAATGGGTTTTTTTGAGGCAATTATCACCGGCGGGGATGTCGAACGGCGCAAGCCTGATCCGGAAGGATTATTAAAATGTTTAGACGTCCTGCAGGTCAGCCCGGATGAAACGGTATACGTTGGCGACACGCCGACCGACGTTCGCGCCAGCCGGGCTGCCGGAATGGCCTCGGTAGCCGTGTTGACCGGAGCAGGCGACTCGGCCCTGCTCTCGGCCGAAGGGCCGGACCGGATCATTTACTCTCAAGCCCGTCTGCTGGAGGTTCTGAATTTAGGATGAATCACTCAGCCCGCGAAAAAGCCCTGGCTTATCTGCAAAGTCATAATGTAATGACCCTGGCTACCACCGGTCCTGAGGGTTTGTGGGCAGCGGCAGTTTTCTATGTCAACGATGGCTTCACGCTCTATTTCCTGTCCGCACCTACCACCCGCCATGGTCTGAATATCGCTGCGCATGCGGGCATTGCCGCCACAATTCAGGAAGATTACAAAGATTGGCCTGAGATTAAAGGGATTCAGCTCGAGGGACAGGCCTGGCAGATCAAAGGAACCGAGCGAGCCGCAGCTGTAGCCCGTTATGGGTTGAAGTTTCCTGTTGTTGGAAATTTGGCTCACGCTTCGGCCGAAATTATCAAGGCGATGAGCAAAATTGCCTGGTATAAAGTCATTCCGGCGCGTCTCTATTTTATTGACAACTCGCTGGGCCTGGGCCATCGAGATGAGGTAATCCCGCAGACGGGCGGTCGACGAGTTGCGCTAGATCAGCAAAATTAAAGAATTCGGAAGCCTGTAAACAAACGGGTTCGGAATTATCGTGGGTTAGGGGAATCATGACAACGGAAATTGAGCTATGACCCGATCCAACCCTTGTTTGACGCCGCTCGTTGGAGACTGCAGCAAACCTCGGCGCCCCGCGACAGAGCCTGCGTCGCTTTTTACGCCGAATTTTGGTGCTCGCCCGCCCCGATGGATTATTGGCTGACCCATGCCGGCGAGGCTGTGGAAGCGCCCGAAGCAGTAGCCGGCCGTACGTATGCGTATATTACCGAACGCCTTGCCTATGGCACGGAGCGTGAGGGTCTCCATCGTGATATTTGTGTTTCTCACTCGGCTAATCTCCGGGCCTTTTTGCGCCAGGTATTTGGCAGCGACCCCGGCGAACCTGACTTCTGTGAAATGGTCACCACCAGCAATCGGCGAGTGTATTATCGGCGGCGAGTCGAAAATTTTTCGCTGTTTGAATCGCCATATTGACAACTTGGTGCGGGTCTACTCACGCCCAAATACAGGTATCATTTTTGCTGTTTTTCAAGGACGCATCGTAGGGGGTCGTCTACGGCGAGATAAAGCTGAAACGCTTGATATTGGTTTCTTTGCCCCCGATGCACTGCCGCAGCAATCGGCCCCAACTGGTGGCGCGGAAATAGACAGCTGGTTTTTTGAGGTGGTTTCGGAGTTGTTAGCTCAATTCAAGCATAAGGAGACCGCACATTGAAAAGACTGATCGTTGGCATGTCAGGCGCGAGTGGAATTATCTATGGTATTCGCCTATTGGAAGTACTGCGCGGCGTAGAAGGTATCGAAACTCACCTGGTGATGAGCAATGCCGCCAAGCGCACAATCTTATTCGAAACAGATTATGTTGTTGATGAGGTCGAAGCCCTGGCCGATACGCTTTATAGCTTTCGCGATATTGCCGCCTCCATCTCGTCCGGATCGTATAAAACAATGGGTATGGTGGTCATCCCTTGTGCCATGAAGACGCTGTCCGGTATTGCTCAATCGTATAGTGATAATTTGCTCCTACGCGCTGCCGATGTAGTCTTGAAAGATCGGCGTAAGCTGGTGCTTGTAATTCGTGAGACCCCGCTGCACCTGGGGCATGTGCGGCTCATGGCCCAAGCCATTGAATTGGGAGCCGTTATGATGCCGCCGATGCCCGCTTTTTACCACCGGCCAAAAACCTTGGATGACATTATTAACCAAACCGTTAATCGGGTGCTTGACCTGTTTGAGATTGAGTTAGATCAGGACCTTTTTCAGCGCTGGCAAGGTTCATCCGACGGGCCTGCGACGCGGCAGGTTCCGTGAAGAGGCAATCATATATGATCACAAGCCTAGAAGCTCAACGCCAGGGGTCGATCGCCCTCTTGAAGAAGTCCAGGCCGAGCGCGACCGCCTGGCCGATGAGTATCCGGCCTTGTTGGAGGGAGATGATCGGAAAAACTTCCAGGAGCAGCTGGCCCTGGCCCGTACCGTCTGCCCCTACATTGAAGACCAAAACTTTTATGTCGAACATTGGCCTCATGCCGTGTTCTGGAACAAAATGCGCGAGTTTGGGCAGATTTTTGTAGACAACGACTTCTTTGACGAAGTGGACGACCTGTTCTACCTGCACCGCAATGAGGTGCAGCAAGCCCTCTATGATTTGATTGCTTCTTGGGCTGTCGGTACACCGGCACGGGGTCCTAAATATTGGCCCAAAGAGGTAGCCGGCGCAAGAAACTGTTTGCCAAGCTGGCTGAGTGGTCACCCGAACCAGGCCTGGGTGAACCGCCGGAAGTGGTCACCGAAATAAATCTGTCGGATGGCCAGGCGGTCACCCCCTAAATCGGAGGGCGATGATGCACCTATCCCCTAAACCCCGCCACCGTGGCCCGCCAGCCTGCTTCATTCTCGCCGGGCTTAAACGGCA
>JBFGLD010000663.1:0-4323 GCA_041576335.1 Anaerolineae bacterium
AGGCGCCAGAAGGCGTAGCCGGCCAGCACCACGCCCAGCACCAGCAGGGCGTAAGGTCGAACCTCTTGGCTGTACTTCACGTGAAACGGCGAAAGAGCTAGCAGAGTCATGAGTAACAGGCCCGACCCCCTGCCGGCCAACAGGGAGCGGCCCAATTGGTAAGTAAGGGGTAACGTCAGCACGCCCCATATTACCGCCGGTAACCGGACCCAATAATCCTGCCGCCCCAGCCCAACCCAAATATGAGTGATGACGTAATCCAACGGAACGGCTGAGTGGCGCGGTAACTGGAACAAGATCTCGGCGAGGGGGCCCTGAGCAATATCTAACTCGAGCAGCTCGTCAAACCACAGGCTCTCGCCGGCCAGGGCATAAAGCCGTAAAGCAAAACCCAAACCAATGACGAGCAGCGTCCCCCAATGAACTGCTTTCCGGGTGATGGGTTGGGGCCGGCCTAAAGCGGGTTGGCTTCGGGACGGAGGCCGTGGTAGGTGGTTGCTTGTCGCGGGGGTGTTCCCATTCTGGTCATGTGCGTCCATTTGTCCCCGTATCTCTGGCGGGATCTTTATAGCTGGGTTAACGGGGCCAGGTTTTTCTTGTGTCATAGCCAAATACTCATTTTAATCAGTGGCTGCTTCATTGACCTGGTAGGGCATCCAGTGCGGCTTGGTATTGGGCTCGCAGTTCGTCGGTTGGCGCGTGCTCAAGGGCCAACCGGTAATACCGGCGTGCCACAACCGGTGCTTGACTATTCTCTTGGGCCAGCCTGGCATACAGGTCGTGATCAACCGGCAGCGCAAATTGCTGGGTCTCTTTAAGTAGTTGAGCTTGGTCAACATTGCGTCCAACATAATAAACGGTAATCACCGGATCCAAAGTCAGCTTAACTGCAGGCTGTTCCCTGAGCCACTGCTTAATTTTGTCGGCCTCCCTCAGATAATCGGTAAAAACACTGACGATCAGCCAACTTCGCTCGGCCTGAGCCGCAGCAGCTTGAATATTTTCAAATCGATCGAAGTAATCTGTCTGGACCGGGTTAGAAGAGATATACCAATTTGTAACCGCTTCAGCATTGGCGGCAATCACAACATCATTGGGGCCGGCATTCCGCTCGATAAACTCGGTCACCAAGCGCCAATTCTCCTTGTCGTTGGGTTGGTAAAGGCGCGCCAAATCCCCGCTCAAATCGCCGAGCACCAGGCCGCTTAAGACCAGAAACACGCCAAAGGACAGCCAGCGCGGCTCGGCGCATTTGAGCCAGCGGGGTAGGGCTAAAAGACCCACGGCCAAAAACATTAAGTAGGCCGGCAGCACCAAAATAATATAACGAGAGGCGAAAAAAGTATTTCGATAAATTAAAAAAGCAACAATAGTAACAACGGGCAGTACCAGCCACAGCCCAAGAAACAAACTGAGCTTATACTCTTTCTGTACCAGTAGATAAAGTAAGCCCACTCCTGCCAGCAGGTTAATGAACCACAGTGAGATGTCAGCCCCACTGCCCACCAAGGCAGCCATGACCTCATTTTTAACAAACAACCAATTAACCTGGGGGCTGGTGCTCAGATTTTGGTTCTCGCCGATTTTGCTGCTCGTAAATTCTTGCGGCTCGACCAGGATCTGGCCGATCCCTCCCCACCAGAAAACATTCGACAGGGTTCTGCCCCACCCCATGCTAAGTAAGATGACCAAGACCACTAATCCCGTCCCGGCCAGGGCCCCGGCTGATTTAAGTGCGTGGGCCCGCCTGTGACTCGAAAAAACCGCCTCAATCCCGGCAAAAGCGAGCCAGGGTATATAGATGACCAGCGCGAAGAGGTGAGCCAGAGAAAAAATCAGGCTGCCACCTAACAGAGGCAAAATATTTTGCCAGCGCCCCGTTGTTCTCAATTTCCAAAAAGAATAGCCGGCCAGCACCACGCCGAACAGCAGCAGGGCATATGGCCGTGCTTCCTGGCTGTAGCGTACGTGAAAGCGTGAAAATGCCAGCAGAGTCATCAACAGCAGCCCGGTTGGTTCATCCTGTAGTTTGCGACCCAGTTGATAAGCCACGGGTAAGGTCAACGTGCCTAAAATGACCGCCGGTATGCGAACCCAGGCATCTGAACGGCCCAGCAAAATCCAAAAATGAGTAATGAAGTAATCCAAGGGAACGCCTGAATGTTTTGGCATCTTGGGTATGATAGAGGTCAAAGTACCCTGGGCGATCTCCAACTGCAGTAGCTCGTCGTACCAGAGACTCTCATTGGAAAGGTTATGAAGGCGCAGGGCAAAACCCAGCCCGATAATGAAGAGTGCGGTGAGTTGCCCTGTTTTTTGGCTGATTTTGATTTTACCCACAAGAGACATTATGATATAGTTGGATGACCCCCTAGCGCTTGCAGATATTATATGACAAAAATTACAACTGAGAAAAAATATGCGCAGCCGGAGGTCGTCGACTGCTGGAAAAACCTGAGCCGCGAGGGCTTGCAGCAATGTGAGCAGGAGATGGTTGCCCGCTATTTTACGGCTCAGGGCTGCTATTTGGACGTGGGTTGTGGGGCGGGCCGGGCCGTCCTGGCCTTGAGCCAAACCGGCTGTCAGGTAACCGGCATCGATCTAAGTTTGCCGATGCTGGCAGCCGGTCGCAGCCTGTCCGCCGCAGCCCGGTTAGGTGCAGCCAACCTGCTGGCGCTGCCCTTTGCTGACGACACGTTTGACGGCGTGTTGATGTTCTTCGGAGCCTTACAACATATTCCCGGGCAAGATAATCGTCGTCGAGCGATGGTCGAGATGGCCCGCGTCAGCCAACCGCAGAGCCGCCTGGTTCTGGGGCTGGATAATTTGGCCCCGGCCCTGCTTTGCTATTTTTATTGGCTTACCCAAAAAGTGGGGTCCACAAAGCGGCTCACGCCGGCTGCGGCAGCGCCTGAGCATCCAAATGCCGCGGACACCACTCTATGGAGCCGAGAGACTCGCCACGTTAACCCATTGATATGGCACGTCCGGGGCCTGGCCCGCAGCCTGCGCTGGCGCACCTGGCCGAATTTGGTTGACCTGTCCCGCCGGCTCAACCTTTTTCCCGACAGAGCTGAACGCGGTGATGTCCTAGTGGCCCAGTTTAGCCTACAAACGACGCCGGGTCGAATTTATTATCACATTTATCGGGCCACGGAGTTAATTGAAGATGCCGCCTTCGCCGGCTGGCAACTGCTCGGCCACCACAGCGGCACCGAACTAAACGAAGATAGGATTTATCCTCCGGCTGTGCGGGAAAGAGACAAGCAGCAGTTTTTTGCTTTTGAAAAGGGCTCCGGAACCCAATAATTTTTAATAGCAACGATCCAGGCGATAGACCCGTTCACTGTAACCTGAGTTTTTAATTAGGCTCAGAGGCAGTCTGCGACTGCCGCTTCTAGTGATTTGACGACGGTCGCAGACCGTCTGCGAGCGTTTAAAGAGAAACTGCAAACTCAGGTTGCTTTACTTTACCAGCCATCTTTGGCTAAGGCTCCCACCCGTTCGATGACGTAGCGCGGATAGAATAGAGGTCCCAGCCAACGATGGCGAAGATTGTATTTTATCATAAGTTGCCCCACCGGCGGCAGGGCGGCAAAGCGGACGATGCCCAAACGCTCAAACATTGAATTGGTGGCCAAAAAGGTTAGGTGATAAGCTTTGCTTTTGTGCGGCCGGCGGTAGTCGGCCGTGAGGACAGCGGCGGGGCCGTGCTCCGCCAGCCAAACTCGAAAAGCAGGGGGTGTGGCAGCGGCCAAGCGGCGCCGGATGTTTTCCGGTGGCAGTGGAGCCTCAAGAATTTGGTGGGCCAGAATGAGGGAAGCGTAGACGAAGCGGCCGACGTTTGCTTGCGTCGCCTGGGTCAGAATATGCTCCCAGTCTAGCGTCGTTGACAGCATTGCCGCCCATCGCGTCAAATCTAACAGTTGGTTCAGGCGGCCATCCCCCTCGATCAAATGGCCGGCAAAGTGCATGGCCAGATGCACCAACGTATTCTCATCAGATAGCGTTTGCATCGGGACCCCGGCAATCGTCCCGGTTTGGACGTCCTCCCACAGGTAAGGCAGTTGGCGAATCTGCAACCCCCGCCAGCTCTGCTCCCAAAGACGAATGTGCAACTCTATAGGGCGAGGGTAGTTAGGGTCAAACAGGTAACCATCCCACTGGTAGCCATCATTGCGCCATAGCGGGGTCAAGTGCTTATCTACCCATTCATCTTTGCGCACGAGCGGCCGATACCCGGCGGCCCGTAGGGCCTGATGCCCTCGCCCGGCCCGCTCGGCGGGCACCAAAAAGTCGTGGTCATAAAGTACCCGGTGAGCC
>JBFGLD010000664.1:0-4322 GCA_041576335.1 Anaerolineae bacterium
AGCTGGCAAGCACCCTATATCTGCAAGCCTGGGTAGGCCTCGTTTTGACCGGAGGGCTGGTCGTTGCCATGGGGCTGGTGCAGAATAAACTACCGGCCTCGGTGACTAGGCCCTCAGAACGGGCCGGCAGCAGCCGCCCGCCGCACGATGCGGCCACCCCGGCTGCTGCGGCTACGCCAGTTTATTACCGGCCGCTGGTTGACGCCGCCTATGCGCCGATCGCCCAGGTCACACCCGCGGCCAGGCCCGCTCATTACCGGCCATTGGCTGGTTCAGGTTATGCGCCGATCGCCCTGGTCACACCCTTACTGCCGGTCACGGTCACCCCCCTGCCCTATATTATGCACACGGCCCAAAAGGATGAAACCATGTTCTCCGTGGCCGCCCAATATGGGGTGACGGCCGAGGCTCTGCTGGCAATCAACAAGGTCAAGGATGCCGCGTCGTTGGAGTCGGGTCAAGCCGTGCTCATCCCCAGCAACGACCACTCATTCCAGGTAAAGATCGTGCGGCATAAAGCCGAGGCCGGTGATACCTTGCTGAGTATTGCTTCAAAATATGGTTCCAGCGTGGTCACCATCCAGGCGGCCAATCCCGAGTTGGGATCCCGCTCATTGGTGCCGGGTGAGGCGATCGCCGTGCCGCTGGTTTTATCCGAACCAAAGCCGGCTGTTTCTGCGCAGCGGATCGCCACCCCGGTCTATCATACCGTGCAAGCGGGGGAGGTTCCGCTCAAAATTGCGGCCAAGTACGATATTCCGGTTAAAATTCTATTGGCCGCCAACCAAATTAGCGACCCGCTTCGACTGCGGGTGGGGCAGCGCTTGATGATTCCAGCTCACCTGGGCTTAAGCCAGGCTGAGACAGTGGCGCCTAAGCCTGAACCGGATCAGGCCGCCCTGAGCGTGGGGGAAACGGTGGCCATTCCGGTCATCTTGGGTCCGCAGCCGGCGCGGTCGGCGGTGGTTTCGATCCCGTTCAGCCCTATACCAGCGCCGCCGGCTCTGCCGGTGCTGCAAACGCACATGGTAGCCGCAGTCAATGCCGAGCGGGCCGCGGCCGGCTTGCCGCCGTGCCGGCCGGATGAGGCTCTGGACGCGGTGGCCCTGGGGCACGCCCAGGATATGGTTGTGCGGGATTTTGTGGCCCATGTCAACCCGGACGGCCAGTCGCCACGGGACAGGCTTGAAGCGAGCGGTATTGAGCGTCTCAAGCGGGTCGGCGAGAACATTCAGCTCAATACCTGGCCGGCCGAGCACACCGTGCGGGCCGCGATCGATTGGTTTATGGATAGCCCCCCGCATCGCTTGAATATATTGGACCCGCATTACACTCACCTCGGCGTGGCTGCGGTGCCGGACAATTCTGGCTGGTACTACATATTTGTGCTGGAGTTTGCGGAGAAGTAATTGATCAAAGATAAAGAGAAAATGAAACATATCCTAGATAAAAGGGCTACCTCTTCTATGCGGTTGGCGGTAGGTGAGAGAGTGATGCGTCTCGTTGACTGGCTCAGCCGGGGAAACCAGCAGTCCGCACCGGCTGATACAGCAGATCCTCTGTTTGCAGAAATCTATCGCTTACGGAAAACCCTGTCAAACGCGCCGGTTCGACCCAGCCGAACTATCGGTAAGTCTAAGCCGCTCGCCCCCCCAACAAACGAACAAAAAATTATTGACTTGGCCGCTTAATCCCTTAATCCGGGCCGAGTTGATAATTCCGGCTAAAATTGATATACTCGGTTAAGCGAATTTTTGGATTGATCTGCAAATTCGAAAAACAGTGTCCGAGTAAAACATCAATGAGCTTTCGCACCCAAGATCTCATTTTTACCCTATACGGCGATTACATTACGCCCCGAGGCGGGGAGGCTTGGATCGGCCATATCATCGAGTTGATGGCCGGAGTGGATACGAGTGCCCAGGCGGTGCGCTCCACCCTGTCGCGGATGACCCGCAAGGGCTGGCTGCGCAGCCGCCGCGAAGGACGGCATAGTTTCTACGGCATTACCACCAAAACCGAAGCCCTCCTGGCCGAAGGGGCGCGCCGAATTTACCAACCCCGCCAGGACGCCTGGGATGGCAAGTGGTACCTCTTGACCTACTCCATTCCCGAACTGCAGCGCCACCGCCGTGACCGCCTGCGACAGCGCTTGACCTGGCTTGGCTTCGGACGGTTGGGACCGGCGGTCTGGATTTCACCGCGCGACCTGAAAAAAGAGGTCACTCAGGTCGCTGAAGGGCTGGGCATCTCCGGCCAAATCGATCTTTTCATGGGAAAATATTTGGGTCTGTCCCAGTCCAGAGAGTTGGTGCATCGCTGCTGGGATATGAAGCAGTTGAATCGGGCTTATTTGGATTTCATCCGCCGCTATCGACCGGCCTGGCAGCTATATATTAACCAGGCCGGTAATGGCCTGGTTAATTCCCGGACGGCCTTTGTCCAACGCTTTTTGTTGGTGCAAGAATACCGCTCCTTCCCCTATGTTGATCCCAATCTTCCGCCGGAACTCTTGCCCAACGACTGGCTGGGTGAAGAAGCGGTTCACCTCTTTCAGAGCTTCGCCGCGCTGCTGGCCCCCAAGGCGAATGAGTATGTCGACGAGGTGCTGGCCAGTGAGGTGAACGGTTAGGACGCTGCCCGTTGGCCAGGGTCAAGCCGCAGGTTTTCAAAGGCGT
The DNA here is from genome assembly GCA_041576335.1 of Anaerolineae bacterium. Taxonomy (GTDB): domain Bacteria; phylum Chloroflexota; class Anaerolineae; order 4572-78; family J111; genus JANQQF01. The sequence continues at coordinate 2,679 of JBFGLD010000664.1, forward strand.
TAACCGGCCGCCTGTTACTGGCAACAATATCGACCCCGATCGCCGGCACCTTGAAACGCAGAATGAGCCTTGATTAAGTAGTTTTGAGCTCTAACTTGTAATAAATCCGACGGGCATTGAATGTGGCGGAACCATGTCATTTCGACGAGCAAAGCGAGGAGAAATCCTTATCGAGGTCGTTTACAGACCCAGCCTTCGAAGATTTCTCGCTCATTCTTCGCTCGAAATGACATGCAACCGCTCGGAAAACTTACAACTTAATTTTGAAAATTACTTAATAGATGGGAGCTTAGAGATTCGAGATTTGAAGATTCTATTCGCGGAGGTCTGCAGACGATGCCCGACTCTAAACTGATGGCCCTGTCACAAGCCGTCGACCGTTTTGTGTCCGCCGGCAGCAGCATCGCCATGGGTACAGCCCAAGAAACCCTCATTCCTTTTGCCGCCGGGCATGAATTAATTCGCCAGCGCAAACGTAACCTAACCCTGATCGGCCCTATTTCCGACATACTGTTTGATCAATTGATCGGGGCCGGCTGCGTGCGGAAGATCCAGGCAGCCTGGGTGGGCAATGTGATTACCGGCTCGAGCTACAACTTTCGTTATGCTGTTGAGCGCGGCCAGGTAGAAATGGAAGATTACTCCAACCTGATCTTGGCCATGGCCTTGCGGGCCGGGGCAATGGGCGTCCCCTTTATGCCGGCTCGAACTGCGCTGGGCAGTGATTTGTTTAAGACCAATCCGCACCTAAAAACGATCACTTGCCCCTTTACCGGCGACACGCTGTGCGCCGTAGCTGCCCTTAACCCCGATGTGACAATTTTGCACGTCCAGCGGGCAGACCCGTACGGCAATGCCCACTGTTGGGGCAATTTAGGCATTAGTCGCGAAGCCTGCCTGGCCAGCCGGCACATTATTCTCACTGCCGAGGAGATCGTGGCGCCTGAGGTTATTAGCAGCGATCCGAACCGGGTGGTCACACCCGGCTTTCGCGTCAGTGCCGTGGCCCATGCCCCCTGGGGTGGGCATCCTTCGCCGGTGCCCGGCTACTATAACCGTGATCACCAGGCCTTTATCGACTATCGCCGGCACAGCCAAAGCGCGGAGCTGTTTGCCGCATGGCAGGCCCGCTGGGTTGACGGGGTTAACCGCAGCGCCGATTATCTGGCCCTGCTGGGCGAGGAGCGGATGGCCGGCCTGGCCTTAAAACACCACCTTCTGTCGGAGGCGGTCGATTATGGTTACTAAAAATTCCACTTACACCCTGGCCCAACTCATGGTCACCGCAGCCGCGCGTGAAATTGCCGATGGCGAAGTGATTTTTGTCGGCATGCGCCTGCCCTTGCTCGGCTTTCTGCTGGCCAAGAGTACCCACGCGCCCAATACCGTCGGCATCTACGAGCTGGGCGCTATCCGTGATACCCTGGCCCCGGCACCCATTTTAACCATGGGCGACCTGCCCAACCTTTATCGGGCCCAGTGGCTGGCTGATACGGCGGATCTGATGGGGCTGCTGCAGCGAGGATTGGTCGATGCCAGCTTTATCGGCGGGGCCCAGGTCGATCGCTTTGGCAACTTAAATACCACCTACATCGGCGGACCGCAAAATATCGAAACGCGTCTGCCGGGCAGCGGCGGCGCCTG
>JBFGLD010000665.1:0-4314 GCA_041576335.1 Anaerolineae bacterium
TATCCAGCCATATAGCGATGACAATGATGTCCAGACCGGTTACAATCAGTATGGTACTGACATAAACTAATATCTGTTTGTTAAAGTGTCGCGTCTTCTTGGGCATACCGTTTTTTGTTCCCGCTTGATACTGCACGCATCAGTGCCCATATCGCCAATTATTAAAGCTGCAACTTAAAGCCCGTCATCGAGCTGTACGTTCGTTATCTAACATCCTCGATTGGCTTGAGACCTTTGGCAAGCCCCTCGCTCAAATAAAGTTCGCCTCGATTTGCAGCCCGCACGGCCGCAAGCAGGTCCCGCGTACTCGAACGTTTGAGGATGTAGGCCATCGCGCCGTTTTGCAAAGCCTGCTCAACCAAGCTCTCGTCGGCGTGGACGGAAAGGACCACGATGTGGGAGGTCACTTTCAGGCGGCGTAACTGAGCAATGGCTTGAATGCCGTTGATACGAGGCATGGTGATGTCCATAATCACGACATCGGGGCGCCGCGACAGGGCCAATTGCACAGCTTCGTGGCCATCTCCGGCTTCCCCCACAATTTCAATGTCGTCTGCCTTTTCGAGCAGGGCTTTCAGCCCCTCACGAACTAAATTATGGTCGTCGACAATCAGCACGCGTATCATGCTTTTAGATTAGCACAAGCGCACCGGATGGGGTATGGGGGAAAACCCTACCTTTTGCAGAAATATACCCCCATTCTGACAGAGGTTGTTGAGGGAGGTGTTTAAGAAAGCGAGTAAATTATTTATGAGGAGTGGGACAGGTACCTGGTTTCGGCAACGATAATGAAAATGTAGGGGCAGGGCTGGCCGCCGGGAGGCCTCGCCCTACTTGCCCAGGGTACCCACAAGGGATACCGCTACTTTGCCCGGTAATAGCTACTCATCTAAAAAAATCAGGCCATGTTTTATGGCGATGCGGATCAGCCCGGCCAAATCTTGAACGTTGAGCTTGCTCATCAAGCTGGCCCGGTGCTTTTCGACTGTTTTTATCGTGACGTGCAGGGCTTCGGCAATCGTTCTGTTGGTATAGCCTTCGGCGATTAGTTGCAGGACTTCACGTTCGCGCAGTGACAATGTATCGAAGCCACTTATTTCGTTGGGAATAGGTTTACCCGTAACAAAGCCGTCAATAATCATTTCCGAAATTGCCGGGCTTAGATAAATCTCGCCACGCTGAGCGGCCCGAGTCGCCAACAATAACTCCGTGGCGACAGAATTCTTTAGGAGATAGCCCCGGACACCACTGCGCAATGCCTGGCGAACCAACGTTTCGTCAGAATGCATCGACAGGATGACAACTCGCGTGTTTAGCCCCAAATTTCGAATCTGTTCTGTGGCCTGCAGGCCGCTCAAGCGGGGCATGGCTACATCCATGACTAATACATCGGGACTGAATCGCTCGGCTAATTGAACCGCTTCGTAACCGTTTTCTGCCTCGGCAACGATCTCAATATCGTCCGCTTTTTCTAGTAATGAGCGAATGCCCTGCCGTACGAGATGATGATCGTCTGCGAGAATAATGCGAATCATATGTTGATCTTGATCAAAAGCTATAATTTCGATTCTGCTGCGGCTAGCCGCAGCAATTAGAGCATTACCTGGGTCGATCTCGCCAAGCTTCGGCTTTGCTCGAGACGAAGCCCCCTTTTCCCCGACCAACCGGAACTTTCTGGACCGTCACATTGTTGATAACCGGGTGTTAATGCTCTCCTTTAAATGGAATATATGCTATCAGTTGGGCGCCGTGGCCCAGCTGGGACTTAATCTCCAGCCAGCCGCTAAGTAGCTCAAGACGTTCCTGGAGCCCCAACAAGCCAATGCCTTTTTGCCTGTCCAACTCCATCGGCTCGACCGGTTTTTCAAAACCTTGGCCGTCATCCTGTACCGTCAAGCTGATTGCTTTTTTGTGGTAGCGCAGGGCCACCTTTATATTGTTAGCCTGGGCGTGCTTGGCAGCATTGGTCAACGTTTCTTGTAAAAATCGATAGAGACATATATTGATCATATCTGTAAACGGCGTCGAAGGAATATCGTGAGCCGCATAAGTAATCGACAAATGGGTTCGCCGGGCAAAATCGCGACATAACCCCTCCAGTGTCGGGCTGAGACCGGCCGTATCCAGCGCCGGTGGCCGCAGGTCTCTGGCCAAGAGCCGGAGTTTCTCCATAGTTATGTCGGTCAAGGCGACTGCATCGCCCAGGCGCTTGAACAGCGATTTTTCATTGGTGGGCAGGTCGCTTTGAACCAGTTCAAGCCCAATTTTTAGGGCGGTGAGCGACTGACCTGCTTCATCGTGCAGTTCCTGCGACAGTCGCTGTCGTTCTTTTTCTTGAGCCGACACGATCTGTTGGGCTAAACGGCGCATTTGTTGGCGACTCGTACCCACCTGTTCAAATAATCGGGCGTTCTCGATAGAAATAGCCAACTGGTCGGCCATAGTCTGCGCAACGCTCAAATCATCCGGGTGATAAGCACTTTTCTGATAGCTGCCCATGTTCCACACGCCAGTAATATGTCCCTTGGCCCGAAGTGGAATAGCTAGAGTTGATTGGATCCCCATCGCAGCCAAATCTTCATCTTCGGCAAAGCGAGGGGTAGTAATAATATTATGACGAAGTAAGGGTTGACCGTGGGTCGTCACCCAGCTGGCCACGGAGTTGCGACGAGGCAGAGTTCTACCGACCGGCAGCCGGCTTTCGGTATCGCCGGTTTCATACACCAAACGAGAAATTCCCGCATCCAGCAAGACAATCGAGAGGTGATCGTACGGCAGCAGTCGGGCAGCGTGCTGGGCGAAGGCGTGGTAAATGTCGGGTAAGCGCAGGCTGATACTCATGGCCTGATCGAGTTCGTGCAGAATGGTCAAGTGACGAGCTTTTCGCTCTGTTTCGGTGTAAAGTTGGGTGTTGGAGATGGCGATAGCCGCCGCATAAGCCAACGTCTCCACAAATTCGGCGTCGTATTGGCTGAAGGCTCCGTCTAGTTTGTTAATGACCTCGATCACACCAACAGGTTTTTCTTGAAACAGCATCGGGACGGCCAGGATTGAGTGTGTGGTCCGGCCAGTGAGGAGATCGACGCCATCGTAAAAGTAGGGGTGATCTTGGGCCGCACTCACCCATACAGACTGTCGTTCTCGTAGCGCCAAATTAGCAATACCAACATTGCGAGGCAGATTTGTGCCGATGAGCCGTCTGGCCGAGGGGGTGACCACGGCCGAAAAGACCAGCTTGCTGTTGGTAGGGTTGTATAAAAACAACGCTGCATCCTCTGCTCCCAATAAATGGGTAACCTCGACGAGCATCTCTGTGAGAGCAGAATTCAGTTCCGTCGTGTTGGCCATGGCGCGGATCGTTGTGTGCAGCAGGGCCAACTCGGACTGATGGCGCGCCGGCTCAGATGGATTGGATTGTATTTCGCTTTTAAGATGCGATAGCTGTTGCATAGTGTTTATGTTTTATGTGAGAATGCCCGCCGTGACGAGGCACGCTGCAGTGCGGGAAATGCCGGCGTGGCCTGTATCTTTTACGCATCACGCCGCCAAAATTATATAAATTAGCAAATTTTGCAGCTGCCCTAGTCCCCTCTAATAGTCTACCATGGCTGGAGTGGGACTTCAATAGGAAAGATGGGAGAGATTGATTGGACATTTTTAGCCCAATTCAATGAAATGATGATTCAAACGTGGAGTCCGGTAGCGCAGAGTCGTGATCACGGCATCTATTCGGGGACCAATCCGGCAAGTCATGAATTAATTCAACTGCTTGAAGGTTTAGCCTTATGACGCCACGGCCGCGAAATTCCGTATGCTTTCAGCGTGCTTGGGCTAAACAGCCAAAACAAACCAACAATAGGCTGAAACAGGGGGAAAAAGCCGTAATCTATCCCAAAGTGGCGCCAGACCGTGCGGCCAATCACCTCGGGAATGATGAAGCTCAGGCTGCCAACCAAAATGGTGAGGGCGGTTTCAAAGGCCAGCATCCCCACCGAAAGGCGCCAGGCCCATCGGCGGCGGACGAAAAAGCCAACTGTGGCGATCAGGTAGCACGAGGCCGCCAAAGCACTGAGCGCCGCAGGTAAGTAATACGTAACGCCGGTTTTTAGGAGCAGCTGGAATGCAGCCCGGGCACCGGTCGAGAAGGCCAGAATGGGGTAGGATAAACCCAAAACAATCCCAGCGGCGTATATGAAGTCAGACATCTGCTCGTCGGGCCTGGTATGCTTTTGGTTCTGGGGTTGGTTTGCGGCTTGGGTCATGGTCTACAAGTTGACTTACCTGCGCCGGGCCCGCCGCGGTCGTCGCTCGCGA